>JAGXHD010000149.1 GCA_024636395.1 Sulfitobacter sp. | reverse complement strand
TCAATGGAACATGGGCAACCGACGGAACCAGTAGAAGCGAGTATGCGTTCGGCGCGTTGGGAACCCACTGGACGATCAACAACAACCTGTTAGTGGGTGCGATGCTTCAATTCGATCACCTAAGTGAAACCAACGGTTTGGCGTCAGTCAGCGGAACGGGCTGGATGGCCGGTCCCTATTTTGTTGCCAGAAGTAGCGAACATCCACTCTATTTTGAAGGGCGCTTCCTTTACGGAGAGACCAGCAACAAGATTTCACCGTTTGGAACCTATGAGGATCATTTCGATACAAAACGGATGCTTGCTCAGTTTAAAGTCGCCGGAGAGCTTTACCACGGCCTAACCACGCTGACGCCGTTCATAGACACCTCGTATACCACGGACGATCAGCAAAGCTACTTAGATGGCAGAGGCAATGCTATCCTCGAACAGGGCATTTCGCTCGGCCAGATTGAAATCGGCATGGTTTTTAGCAGGATGCTTCCCGTCAGTATAGGAGAATTGGAGCTCTGGGGTGGTATCTCAGGGATTTGGTCCCACACGAGCGGAAGTGGATATGCATCTGCTGTTGCGCCCGACTATCGGGGGGGCAGAGCGCGGGGCGAGTTCGGGGTCACTCGTACGGTGTCCGCGAACCAAAGCTTTACTGCAGCAACCTTTTATGACGGTATCGGGGCGGGTGGTTTTGAAAGCTACGGACTGAGTCTGGGTCTCGAGATGAAATTCTGACTGAGAGCATTAACTGCGGGGCGAGCATTTCAATAGTGTTTGGCTTTGTTCCACCGATCTGACTGAGGCTGAGCTTATTCTTTCGTTGAACGGAGTTAGCCTCTGGTCAGCGTACTTGAAATGCCGAGTGCTGTGATCCAGTTAGGGATTGCAGCGCAAATACGGACCCCGGCAGATGCCAAAAATGGTGCGCTTCTTCGCGCCACGGGTCCCATCGCCAATGGCTAACCGGACAGAGGCACTGGCCTAGTAAATTCAAATGGTTAATTCAGTGACAGGCAAGGCTATGCGCAGCATAGTCCTGGATCCTTTGCATCAGCGCCACTTCTGCAGTGCGACCCCCTTATCTGTCGCCATAATGCGCCATTTTGATACTTTGAGTCTCTTGCCACTTGGAACCGCGCTCGAGGCATCGAGTTACCACGACCTGCGGGGCAGTGGTCAGGCAGTGATCGGCATCCAATCTAACACATGCATGCAGCGGCGCCCTCCGAATGCGAAACCGGGCTTCGGAGAGAAGTGTGACTCGGATAAGCGATCCATAGACGTTGGAAATTAGGAAAACGAGCTTGATCGAAACACTCAATTGGAGACGCGGACTTTCTCTGCAGGGACAGAACCCTCGAGTTATCTATTGCAAAACAGACGCTTGAAGCTGTCTTGCTGAGGAGGGGCATTGCAATATTGAACGGTTTACGAATGTTGATAGGGTTAACGCGCAGAGAGGCGCAAGGAGGCGGTCGATGTGAATACGGTGGTATTGGGTCTGGTCGGGATATTTTCACGACGCTTCGCGCTGGACCGATCATTGCGGTCAATGGCTTTTTTACCAATTTGCCGGTCTCTGGTCCTTGCTACCTTTCTGTCCGTTTGCGGTTCGATTGCGTATGCCGAGCAAAGGTTGGCTCTGGTTGTGGGCATAGATAGCTATGAAAATGTTTCTGATTTGCTCAAAGCCGGAAATGACGCGAATGCTGTATCAGGTGTGCTTGAAACGATCGGCTTTAACGTAAAAAAGCTGATTGATCCGAACCGCCGAACGCTCAATAGGGAAATAGCTCAGTTTGCCGCATCCATACGGCCCGGTGATGTTGTCGTTTTCTTCTTTGCGGGGCATGGGATCGAGATCGGCGGGCGGAACTATCTTCTACCGTCCGATGTCCCCGCCGCTCAGGCAGGCGATGAACAATTCGTCGCGTCCGAAAGCATCGCCGCAGATCAGCTTTCCTCGGTGTTCCAGTCGCAAGGTGCAAGAGTTACATTTCTAATTCTCGACGCGTGCCGTAACAATCCTTTCCCCTCTGCGGGAACAAGGTCATTGGGTGGACAGCGCGGCCTTGCACGTATGGACCCTGCCGAAGGCTCATTCGTTCTGTTTTCTGCGGGGACGGGGCAGACTGCGCTCGACCGGCTATCGAACAGTGATCCCGATCCAAATTCTGTCTTCACGCGCGCGCTATTACCTCGCTTAGGGGAACCCGGGCTGTCAGTTCACGATCTGGTACAAAAGGTGCGAAAGGACGTGCGATCCTTGGCGGGTTCGGTCAACCACAACCAGTTTCCAGCATATTATGACCAGCTTTCGGGATCGTTCACTTTCAATCCAAGTCAAGCACAGCAGAACCAATCGCAAGCAACACAAGCGACGTCTGCTGTCGCTGCTCCTGTGATTTCGATCTGTGATAATGCCAGAGCAGACTGGGCCGTTTTGCAAAACACACAAAGCGTTCAGGCGCTTGAGCAATTCTCGGAAGCATACACTGAGTGCGGGATCTACGTTGCCGCTGCGCAGGACCGTCTCGCTTCCCTCGCAACGCCACAAGTGCCTCAGCCGCGCTCACAGTCGGCTCCGGTCCCAACGGGAAGCAGTTGCGAAGAGCTTTGGTATGCGCGGAACCTGATTTTCTACGAGAAGGGCTTCTGCTTTCAATCGAGCCGTGCGCGCGCCGCTTTTGACACGAGTACTTGTTCAACGAGGTCACCCGTACTCACTGCTGCAGAGAAAACCGAAGTTGAACGGTTGCAGGCATTAGAAAAGGCAAAAGGGTGCTGATTTCGCGCATGATTGCCCTGTCCTTGGCGATCGGCTGTTGCCGGAAGGCAAGGCGGCAGCTTGCGAGGCACGGAATTTTCTTACGATGTCGCTGCCTGTTGCATCAGAACGTCCGGCTCTGTCTGAAGCGTTGGAACTGGCATATCCCGGTGTGACGGTTGACGACGTGGCCGGCACCTTGACGATCGGGACGACCACCCTTCCGCTTGGAGCGGATGAAGAACGATCCGTACTCGCACGGATAAACGATGGGACCATCAAAGATCAGTTTGCCATCGTCTACCCACTCGATTTTGATCTAACCATTCGTGAAACCCCCTGGTTTGACCCGGGGCGCGTGCGAAACGATCCGATGTTTCGCGCCCTGTACGGCGAAAGCGAGCGCGCGGTCGCGTCGTCGCTGGTGCGCACGACTTATCGCGGTGCGGCCCTGAATACGACCTTTGCGGTTACCCGAGAGTACTGTGCCGCACAGCAGTTGCAGGCAGCACTAAACGGCATCGCGGCAGATGGGCGTGCGATGGACCAGTACTTTGCCAACGTTGGCGGCAGTTTCAACTGGCGCGTTATTGCGGGAACGCGGAGATTGAGCGCCCATAGCTTTGGCATTGCAGTGGATTTCAATACAGACCTTGGGGGATATTGGCGTTGGGCCGGGGCAGTCGAGGGCGACGCTGGAGAATACAAGAACCATTATCCTGAAAGCCTCGTCCGGCACATGGAGCGCTTTGGATTTATCTGGGGCGGCAAGTGGCATCACTTCGATGGTATGCACTTCGAATACCGTCCTGAATTGATCCTATACGCCCGACTTGTTCAGGAGGCTGGCCTCAGATGAATGATAAATACGGCTTCAAATTGGGAGGGGGATCGGATGAAAAAGCGTCATAACTATCTATTTGCGTTGACGGCGGCTTTTGTCGCTGGGGCGACCCCGATGCTTGCTGATTGCGGGTTTTGTGCGCGTGAGGTGACATTATCGAAGCCACTGGCGAAATGCTACCTTGAGCGATTTTCGAGCGAATTCGATCGTGTGCAAGCTGACGGGATCGAGGTTCATCTTGTTGAACTGGGTGCGTGCGGTGCGGATCGAGGCGGCACACCTATGCCTCAGCCGACGTTGCAAAGCGACCGTACCCAAGAGGCCGACGTCGATGAGTCATTTCTGATCCCCGTGGCGGCCATGAAATGTCTCGCCGATGCGTTGCAGCAAGCGGATCTTGAAAGCCCGGGTGTCATAAGCGTTGAGGTCCGCAGTGAGTGCTAAACCGGTCAAACGAAAGCGCATTGCGAAAAGCTATGACGAGGAGATGCAGCTTGGCGCCGAAGCAGTCGAGGCGACCGGCCTGCTGGATGCTTCGGAAGACTCAGACGAAAACTCCGAAGGTGTAGAAGCGCCGCTTGGGGGACGGAGTGTCGCCGTCAAGCCGGGCGGGGATGCGCCGAAGCGGCTACAAAGTCTTGAAAGTGTTTTTCGGATCGTGTCACTCGCTGCTATTTCAGCATCCGCTGTCATTGCCGCGTATCAGTTTTATCTGGAGAGAGTGGACGCAAAAAGGGAGCAGTCCAGAAACTTGATGTTGAGTTGGCAATCCGCGGATGCACGCGAATCTTACGCGCTTCTAAGAGGTGAGCTTGAGGAGGCATTAGAAGCTCAGGGTCCGATCCCGGCCAATATTCCCGAGACAGCGTTTGACGATATAAAATACAACATCGGCAGAACTATTGTCGAGAATTGGCGAAGCGGTCCAGAAGATGAGTATGTCACTTGGTCGCAACATGTTGATAAAGTATACGAATTTTACACCGAGGTCGAGTTTTGTATTCAGGCAAAGCTTTGTGTCGAGGACCTGCTGAAGGCATATTTCGCTGAGGAAGTGGTGAGCTTCTGGGACTATTTTGAATACTTTGCTGAATCTCAGCGTGAGGCGCTCTACCCGAACTACGGATGTTCGGTTGAAAGCCTTGTTTATCAATTCAACGAAGAAAATCGTGTTGCCTGCGCTTCGGAGTGACGACTGGCAGGGCTTGAGGCGATTTGTTTGTAAGCACTCGTTGCCGGATTGGTAAAAGCCAGCACAGCGGAAACGTAGCATGGCGCGGAAAAGAACACCTATATTGGCGGGGGAGCATACGCCATTTCAAGTGCATAGCTGTCTGCGACCACTTCGATCCCCGCTCAGCGGTTGAGTGTCCGGCGTCGGAGGGCCAGCCAACATGGCATTTACTTGAACGCAGGACCGTGCGCCCAAACAGTCAATGAATATCGTGTGCCACCTTTGACCGGCGTCACTTGATGAAGTATGAAACTTGGAAAAATACTGACACATCCCTGAACGCGACTGGCGGTAAGAATTTGAGCGCCAGGCATGATTTCAAGATTGCCGCCTTCGTAGGTGTCCGCACCACTCAATTGGAGCACGAGGGTAAGTTTTCGTTTTCCGGAGGCGATACCTCCGCCGATATCGGAGTGCCACGCAAAATGTCCGCTGTCTGACGATTTGTAGATTGCAACCTGAGGACTCTCAGCAAACTCGCGCAGATCGAATTCAAATTGATCTCTGTTTGATCTTCGTACGAGATCGATCAGGCGATCCATCACCCCCTCCATGCCAACGACGTTATCTGTCCAGACCAACTCTGCTTTTCGAAAATTGTGATTTTTCTGCCTGCCTACGAGGAGTGCTTCGTCGGTTGGCGCTTCGGATATTTTCGCGATTATTATCTCGCATTCACTTGCGGTGAACGCATCCGGTATTGCATGCACTGAAAACATTTCGTCCACCTTTTTTGAGCTGCAAAAGAACGTTTTCGAAGGATCCTCGTGGCTGCGCCTCACTTGTCGGCAGACAGGGCTCGGTCAAACCTCCTACCATGAATCGACCCGCATTGTGCGAGAGATAAAATCAGTGCACGTCCTGTGCGGAAATCTTTGCTCAGGGCGGCTTTGCAGCGGTGTCGGACAACCTTCCTGAGGTCCGGGTAGGGCTGTCTGTCTCAACGGCCCTACCATCTGATTTCAATGGCTTCGGCGATAGCCAGAGCATCTTGAAACTTGAAGCATGAGTATCCGGCGGTGCAGTTCATCTTTGCATGCCCCAGTTGGCGCTGAACATCGCGTACGTCGCCCCCCTTTGATCTGCTCGGCGGTATCAACATTGCTCGCTATCCGGCGGGACATGATCACAACCGCGAAGTCGGCTGTCCATAGCTCTGTTGGTCAGGCCAGGCCGCGATGGTTTTCAACTAATTCAAGGCGCAGGCGGATCTACTAACAGGCGCTTCAAGCTGACTGTCTCGGATCTGTTCTAAGCTAGTCCAAATCTGCGAATGGGCGATCGGCGATGTTACGCAGCGGTGCCTCCGATCGCATATTCGTTTACCCCGCCTGGCGCGGGAATACCCGCGTTTATGACAAGCGTGTTGCCCTTCTCGACCAAAGCATACCCCATTATCCCGGCTTGGCAGGTGGTGATTGTCGAAGCAGCAAGGGGCAAACGTGAACGCGGCTATGTGCTTGATCACCGTGGTAGCGTCCTTTCTGGTTGCAATACCTTGTTGTTTTCGGGTCAATTAGGCAAGTTGCGGACGGATGGGGGCTGAAATTTTACACGTGCAGATTTTCTTTGAAAATTTCTCATGAGAGGCAGCGAGGACGATACTCACAAATCTGCCGGAGCAGAGCTTGAAGAGCTGATTTCGCGCTGTGCCTTAGGTGATCGCAAAGCCTTCGATGCTCTCTATGATGCGACCAGTGCGAAACTTTACGCCATCTGCGTCCGTATCTTGGGGACGAATGCTGCCGCCGAGGATGCCATGCAGGATACTTACATCAAGATTTGGAACAATGCCGCGCAGTACAGCGTGACTGGGCATTCTCCGATGACATGGTTGATCACCAATGCACGCAATACGTCCATTGATCGGTTGCGCGCGCTGCGTGAAGACAGCGACTTGGCTGATCACGGCGACGTATCGACGGGACCTCGCATGACGGCCGAACAATCTGAATTCTCCGTATCAAGGGCAGGGCGGATCAAAGATTGCCTCAGTTCGCTTCCCGACGACCGGAGCGATGGTATCAAAGCAGCCTACTTTGACGGGTATAGCTATGCTGATCTGGCGGAGCGGGCGAATGTGCCTTTGAACACGATGCGGACATCGTTGCGCCGTGGATTGACGGCTCTGTGGGAGTGTATGACCCAATGAGTGAAGAGTTTGACGACGACGAGATGTTGGCGGCGGAATATGCTATTGGATTGCTTCCTGCAGATGAGATGGAAGCGGCGCGCAGGCGCGCGTTGTCAGATCCTGTATTTTCAGCCCGCATTGCGGAGTGGCAGGCCGTACTGTCGGAAATAGCCGACTTTGAATCTGTGACCCCACCCGTCAGGGCGAAAACAGCCATCATGCATCAGTTGTTTCCGGAAACTGCAAGAGTATCTGTCTGGCGCCGCCTTGGCCTGTGGCAGGCGCTGGCAGGGGGGGCTGTCGCAGCAACGTTCGTCTTGGGCTTCATCCTGTGGCAACCCGGACCAACAGATCAGGCCGGGCCGCTTTATACTGCTGAAATCATGTCGCAGGCGGGTGATTTCCGTGTGGTTGCCGTGGTCGATAAAATTCGAAACGAAGTGATCCTGACCCGCACTGCCGGAGCCGCACCGGAAGGGCGGATCTTGCAATTATGGGCGCATGGCCCGGACGAGCCTGCGCAATCGGTTGGCCTATGGCCTGACGGTGAAAGCATCCGGCTGCGGCTGCCACCTGAAATTGCGATGGTTCAAGGCACGCTAACCCTGGGCGTATCTGAGGAGCCGATCGGCGGGTCGGTAACCGGGTCACCATCCGGGCGGGTTTTCGGTACTGTCGATATTCCGAATGTTTCAGACTCTATCTGACAAACAGCACAGCTTCTTTGGTCTGCTAGCTGAACAAGGGGTATTTCTGGTATCCCCCGCCTAAATGGCTTCTTACTGCCGAAGGCGGCTAGGTCACGGTTTCTTAATTCAGCGAAATCAACATCCGCACCTCGTATTTCGAGTGAAAGATATTGCTGGGTCTCCACCCCCAGACCTGAGCCGATGAGAGTGGGTGGCCTGTCCGGTCAGGAGCATGTGAACGAAGCTTATGACATGGCAATTACTTTGCCGTAATTCCCGCAATAGTAGGCCTGCATGAACTTGTTCGACTCAGGCTTTCTAGTGCCAGCGCTTTCGCAGCTCCAAGAGATACAAAGGGCTCCAAGTTGGGTCCGATTGCTACGAGGCTCCAAGGCGCTAGCAATCGAACAATACAGCACTTGGGGCGCAGATCCTTTCGGCAAGGTCGATTGCGTCTCTTGCAAGCGTTCGGTGACACCGCACTTAACGAAGTACGGTCGGTCTGATAGCAGCGGTAGCATCAGGACGAATTGACGCAAACGCGCTGCCTCAGCGCGTATAGGGACTTGTTCGGTGCCGACGCTCAGATGGGATCGCACATGCGTGCCATCGGGGTTCTCCGATGGCAGGCTCGCGTTTGAGCACAACGTTGAAAGTCACGCCTCAAGGTCGCTCACGACAGGATCGCCATCATTTCAATGATTGCTCGGGATGCTTTGGGGACGTTATGGTAAACTAGGGTGCCTTGCGGCTCAATGCAGCAGCTTCGGACGCGACCCGGGGAATGTCGGAGCTGTGAATGCCGATATCCGCCCGTTCCCGGTCGGACATTGCCGAAAGCTCGCGCCATGTACGGTCGTAGACGGCTCTCACCCTGCGTCTCTCTGCGCGGTCGGCCTTGAACTGCTGGATCAAATTGTGGAACCGCTCAAAGGGATTGATGGTGCGGATGCTCTGAAGTGTCATATCGTTTGTCTTTCGGTGCGGATGGTGCAATTTGATCCATCGCGGTTTGCGAATGATTGCATTCGGCTTTGCTTGCGAGTGCGGCTGGCTCCTCACTGTGGAGCAAGCCTGAGAGGTGTCAGTCTTTGGCTAGGAGAGATCACGGCATCTTTTGGAGAAGCCGCCAGAACTCAGGCCGCTGCGTCACCGACCGGTTTCTTGTGCCGGAAAACTCCGCGAAGGTTGGAAAAACCATCCTTGATCAGCTTACCAAGATATTCGCTGCGCATTCGGTGCGCCCGATGGATAATCATTTGGATCTCGGCTTGGGTATGCGTATTGAACTGCGGTTGCGTATTCATTGTTAGGTCTTTCATTTTAATTATGCGTTCTTGCTTGACCCAAAGATAAGGACCAATCGCAAAATCCCTAACCATAGTCGATATGCTGTGGTTGCATGGCTGCGGACGCCATGCAGAACGACCATCTGGGAGATTTCTGAAGCCAGACGCCGCAGTGCAGCTCCTGCGATTTGCAGTCGACCAGTGCCACTAGGGTGTGTGTGGCGCCTGTAGGTCATTATGAAACGGGATCCTGTCGGGCGCGAGGCATCTCACCGGTATCAGAGGCTTTCCGCCAGTGCATCGGCGATGCCGCGTCCACTGATCCATGCGTGTTCGGCCTTTGCGCCAAGGCACCAATCACCACCCGCAAAGAGAGTGCTTGCCCTGTCATTAAGGTACGGCTGTCCCAGGGGCGTCGCCACGAAAGCATATCGCCAGCGATGGGCTGACATATAGACCGGTGCGACATTCGGACCGGTGCCGATGATCTGGTTCACGAGATGCAGCATCCGTTCCGCGATGCTGTCAAGTTCCAGGTCTAGATGTCGCAGGCTCCAGTCGCGACTGGCCTGCGCCACCACGCAGGTTTCGCCTGGTCGCCCCGGCTTGGTGCTGTCACACGCGATCCAGGATATGTCCTCATCGGGGGTGCGGCGGGTCACAAAAGGCAGGTCGAATCCATGAGGAAGGCTCATCATCAGGGTCAGGCACGGGTCCATCTCAACGGTTTCCAAAGCAGTGTTGAACTCATCGGTTTGCGGCAATAGCGGGGCGACCTGGGGGGCAGGGACAGTGATGATCACACGGTCAAACAGTGCTTTGCCGTCCTGCCATTCAAGTTGCCAGCGGCCCTCTGCCGGGACGATGCGTTGCACGCGCGTCGCGCGTCGGATCTCCAGTCCCTCGCTCAGATGCTTGGCGAGGCCGGTCATTCCGGGAATACCGACAAATGCTGTCGGTTCCTTGTTTTCTGGCCAGCGTGCAACTGCGCCAGCGGCTTCGGCGCGGTGCAGCATGTCTGCAAAACCACTGTCCCGGGCAGAGAGATACTGCGCTCCGTGATCGAATTGAAAACCGCCGTCCGCACGGCGGGTCGCCATTCGGCCGCCTAGTCCGCGTCCCTTGTCGAAGATGACGGAGTTCAGGCCGCGCTTCTGCAGTGCTCGTGCGCAGGTCAGACCCGCCATCCCGGCGCCGATGATTGCGATTTCCGGCGCTAAGTCTACCATCCTTCGCTCCCCGGCGCGCCCTTGATGCGGCCTTGAAGGTTCGCGGTCACCCAGCCGCCGTAAAAATCACCCGGCTGCGGAAGGACCTGCTCTGCACCGACGAAACACGCGTCCATCGCACTTGCGTAGAAAGAGACATGCCCAGCCAAGGGTTGAAACGCTGCAGTTGGAGATGGATAGGACCACGCTGCGCGGGGGACTGTTTTGCCCCCGCCCTGTACGTTGAAATACACCGCAGTGCCTTTCCATTCGCAAAAGCTCGTGCCACGGGCAGTCACCAACGTGGCCAGTACGTCGCGTCGGGGGATATAGTAGGTTGGCGCATGGTGCGTCTCCAAGACCCGCAAAGCCTGCGTCGTCTCGGCGACCGTTTCGCCGTCCAGGATCACGCGGAGGGTATGCGACACTGATTCCAGTGCGGGCGGGCGTGGATACTCCTGGACGTTTTCAGGCGGGAGTTGCGACATGGTTCTGGACCTTGTTTCAGACTGACAGGGGGCTGAGCGGGTGGGCAGGATGGGCCGCCAAATCAACGATTAGCTTTCAGCGGGCGAGCACGACATCCGTGCGGATATCGAGACCATCTTCCACAACGTCGACAAGATAGCGCGCAACGTCGCGGCGGGAGACCAAACCGTTGCGCCACGTCGACGGATCACGCAACACCTTGAGTCCGCGTGATTTTGCGCCATTCGTGAGGATGACCGGTCGTGCGATCGTCCAATCGAGATCGCTTTCCACGATCATCGCTTCCTGGCGGTCCTTGTCGTCGTAGGGCCTGCCAAGAATGGCGCGGTGACCAAGGCGTTCAATCGAACTCATTGCACTCCGAGAACGTCCCGCTCCGAAACCGGTGACCGCCACGAGGCGCTCGATGTTATTCGCTTTCATCGCATCCAACAGCACTCGCGTGCTTTCGGAGAACAGCGTCTCTTCCTCCCAAAGCATCGCCAGCCTTTCTTTGATGCCCAGTGCGTAGATCACCGCGCGTGCGCCGGTGAGGGCCGCTGACACGTCCTCGACCGACCGTGCGTCCTCTGCGAACGGCTCGACCAGGTCGGTTTTCTGCAGTGTGTCGGCGCTGCGGCCAAATGCACGCACGCAAAGCCCGCGACCAACGGCTTCTTCGACGGCAAATGCGCCAATACCGGAGGTTGCGCCCATGATCAAAATTGGCGCGGTCAATTCAGCATATCCTCGTACAAGTTGTGATGCGACCTGTGCGTTGCGCTGTCGCCGCGTCGCAACTTTAACCGCCGTTCGACTGCCGCTGGGTCATCCCAGGGCCGATCTACACACGGGGTCGAGGGACTCGGGCGATCCAACCTGTTTGCGTCAGATGCTTTTCGGGGGCTGTCAGATTTTGTCATTTCCGTGCTCCATTGAGATTGGTTTCGGGCTTTGGCCGAAGTTGAAGGCATTCAAGATCGGCGACCTTCTTTCGCTTGAACTAAGGCGCCGCGCCGAAAAGACATCAGTAATTTTCAATCTTTGGCCGTATCCCAGCAAGAGAAGCAGAAGAGCGACGCCAATGATCGGCATGTGACCGATGAATTCTACCAGTGCAGCCTCGTTGTTGCCTTGGACGATGAACACGATGTTCGATACCGCCATCATGATCGACAAGGCCAGTACCGCGAGGCGGACGGTCGTACCAAGGATCAAGACGATGCCTATCACCGCTTCGACCATCCCTGCGGAAAGCACGAACAAACGGTCGTCGAAAAAGGTAAAGCCAAGCGCCTCAAGAAAATTCCACTGGTACTGCGCCAGAAATACCTGGCCCAATGCCGAAGGCGCGAGCTTTTCCCCCAGCGCCAGCGCAACCAGCGAAATCCCTGTCCAGATGCGCAGTGCATCCACCGAATAGGGCTTGAGCAGATTACGCCGCGCCTCATCCTCAATCGAGTTGAGAAGCAGAAAGAAAGCGATTCCGATGATGATCGCGTATTCAAGCGCGGGGAGAATGCCGAACTTCACCGCAACGCCTGCGTGAAGCACAAGCATCAGCACCGCCGCCGTCTTGATCCATCGATTGGCGATCAACATGATGCCGATAACTGCCTGCATGACAACGAGGAGAAGCCCGAAGGACCCGTCGGCTACTTTATGCGGCGCGACCAGAGCGCCCTCGTAAGCCGTCAAAAGAAAGCTCATTCCGGTGAAGACCCGCAGGATCTCCATAAAGTCGTGCCGCATTTTCGTTTGTGCAACGCGCAGTGTCGGTAACTTGCCATCAAGCCAGATGGAAAAAATGACCATCAAGAATGCCAAGACACACCACGAAAGGAAAACCGGATCTGTTGCGCTGAAATTCGCAAGCGGTTCGGCGTCGCTTTCGACAAACCAGTTAACATGGGCAGAGGCTGCGGTGCCGATCAGGCACATCGCGGCTGTCACGCCAGTTTTAGTCCACGTTGTCATACGTTCACCTTGATATTATCGCATATCCGAGCTTATCACGACAAACAGATAGATCTGAGGCAGGTTCCGGACATAGGGGGCGGTCTTACGTCGCAGAGCCCAAACAACTTTGCTCTCACGGTGCGGGTTGGACTTTCTGTTCGCGCAAATTGCTGCTGCATGGCAGTTCTGCTGATCAGGGGTTATGGCATGCCCCGAATTCGGGGCAGCTTCCCGATAATGGTCATTCAGAAAAACTATACCGGGGATAGTTTGAACCCGCTGCGATCGTGGGAATGATGGCGGCGAATTGATCTTGCACGTGCGCTTCCTTCGCGAGTTGTCTTAGATCCGCATTTTTCCATTGGTTCTGAAAAGTGTTCTGCGCCAGAGTGCTCTAGATCATCCTTTCAGGAGAGAAAAACATGCTCCAGACACTCGGAATTCTACTGGGTTGCCAACTGCTGGGAGAAGTAACGGTGCGGGGCTTTGACATCGCAATACCCGGTCCGGTTCTCGGTCTTGCTCTACTTGTGCTGATACTCGGCGCGGTACCGACGCTTGCTGAACGGCTCAGACCGACGACCACGGTCATCTTGGCGAACCTGTCGTTCCTGTTCGTGCCTGCGGGTGTCGGAGTGATTGGCAACTTCGAGGTTTTGTCGCAAGATGGGATTGCACTGCTGGTTATCCTAACCCTGTCGACCCTGCTCTCCATGCTGGCTGCCGTTGGAACGTTTATCGCCGTTCGGCGTGCTACTGATCGCTGGACGGCATGACGGACGTCGCAGAACTCTGGAGCTATCTCGCAACATCACCGCTGATTTGGCTCACCACGACGATCCTCGCCTATCTGATCGCAGATGCGGTGGCGCGACACTTGGGGAACCCGCCCTGGGCCAATCCCGTGCTTCTATCTGTCCTGCTGATTGCACCAGTACTCTGGCTGACACGGACAGACTATCCAACCTATTTCGAGGGCGCCCAATTTATTCACTTTCTGCTTGGCCCCGCGACGGTGGCGTTGGCATTACCGCTTTGGGACAATCGGGAAACCATCCGTACCTCCATAATGCCGATTTTGCTGGCTTTGTTCGCGGGCTCCATCGTCGCTGCAGGCTCGGCTATTATGCTGGCACAGGCGTTCGGTCTTCCAATAGAGATCCTTCTGTCGCTGGCACCAAAGTCAACGACCGCGCCTGTGGCGCTCGGCATCTCTGAGGCGATTGGAGGTATTCCAGCGCTGACGGCCGTGTTGGTAATCATAACGGGGATCATTGGGGCTGTGACTGTAACGCCTTTGATGAATCTGCTGCGGATCACCGACTGGCGGGCGCGAGGTTTTGCCGTCGGTGTTGCCGCACATGGAATCGGGACCGCCCGCGCATTCCAGGTGAACCCTGTGGCAGGGGCCTATGCTGGTATCGCGATGGCACTGAATGCTCTGCTGACAAGCCTGATCGTGCCGCTTCTGGTGCAATGGCTGATTTGAAAGCGTCTCACATCAGTGCCTTGAAGGGGGGCGGCAGGGTGCTTGGCATCGGGCCACTATCTGGAACACCGCGCTTTTCAGAAGGGCTTATGTCCCGAAACGGATGGTCACCACGTTTTTCGTGGCTCGCTTTCCCAGAATTGATCCAACACGGAGTTGTCCTTCATGTCTGACTTAACACATCTGCTGGGTACAACGCTTGTTTCTTTCCGTAACAGGTCTGAATTAGGTGTGTCTGCCTAACTGGAGAAGCCCTGATCTTGATTGCGGCACAGCCGCCCGATGGCTTCGAACGGCTTTAGAGAACAGCAGTTTCTAGAGTTCGACCCTGCCACTACTCGTCCTCGAGCTCCAATCTGATCCGTTGATAAGAGCGGTCCACTGCGCACCAGTTTACGCTCTTGAAACCGACCGTGGTCCCGCACCACGCGTCCATTCTTTTGTAGCCAGATTTACTTGTTATCGGTCTGTTCAAGCCAATCTTGGAGCCACGTCGGGTCCAAATCAGTCCACTCAGGGACGGCTTAGCTAAATAGCGAGTGTCCAACACAATTCCACATCAATCGAGAGCGATGGACAAACAAAACTGGCGTGCACCAGGATCTGGCCATGGCAGACGAAATGACGACCGTGCACCAATTCAGCCCCGTGTTTCCCGTATCCTTTCTGACCGGCAAGTGTTGACCGCGTATGTTATTCACACGTCCGAACACACAGGTCTGGCAAGGTAGCGCGCACCATTTACGCCTTTGACAGAGGGACGCTCCGCGTCATTTCTTCGACCACCCAATCGGCGGGTGCCGCAGTCAGAAAAAACTCGGATTCGCCAAACGCCACCCGGTATGTTGCACTTCCGGCCTTCCGAGTCTCGCAGCAATGCTAGACGATACTGGCTGTTGGTCGAATGCTTTGGCAGGCGACCGGGTCGGCAACCACATCGTCACCAGTGATCTCTGGGAAATGCCCCGCTGGTTCCCAGCTACACCGATCCTCAGGGCGAACAGATCGACGGCACCGACGGCAAAAACGATTTGATCTTTGGATATCTGAAACATGTATTTGCGAGTGAGGCATTCGTGTCCGCGAAGTCTCTGACAGTGGTGCCTGACATTCACCAGATGAAGCACAGGGCCAAGATCACACGGATACATTTTGCCTGTGACCGCAACCAGTCTACGACCGCCACTGGCTGCCTGTCAGAAGCGCACCTGCTCGGACTGATGATTGTTAAGGGGGTAAATCCAAGGAATTTCAGGCGCTGTTTGAGATCTTCGGATCTGCCCTCAGGCCTGATGCAGCCCTGAACGGCGCACCGGCGGGGGAATGTCTGACACACGGGTGCCAGATCTCCAAATTTCTTAGGTATTCAGGACTGCCCGCTGCAAAGAAAATCAGGAACTCAATCTGGCTCTTGCAAAGGATCCACGCGAAGCCTGAGACGCGATGGGCACAATTGGCGGCTTACCCAGCGGGAAGTAGATGATTGTCGCTTGGCATCGACGACCGCTTGCCGAGCCGGGTAGCCCGCCAGACAACATTGCGCAGCATCCGGGCGATCCTGCTCGCGACAGGGCAGTATGACAGACCTGCCATCGCTTTGCGCATCGGCATCAATTTCTGCGGAGTCGTCCTGAATGAAGAAGATGAAGTTGGCGGCGTTCTCAACAATGCTACCCGCCGCGCGGCTGTTCCCGCTCGACAACAACTGCACTCAGGGATTGGTCTCAAGCAACTCCAAGGCCGCTCTCTCACCAATCGCCAAAGCACCTTCAATGAGGCCGGGGCTACGCTCTGAGGCCTCGGATACGGCGAACCGGACCCGACCATCCAGATAAGGATGCCTGAGACTGGCGGGCCCCACGTCAGGGTGTGCCGCAGGTTGCGAGGTGTCCAGGTCGGTCACGATCCGGGGGTTCATGGCCCAGTCCTCAACCT
Source organism: Sulfitobacter sp. (assembly GCA_024636395.1). Taxonomy (GTDB): domain Bacteria; phylum Pseudomonadota; class Alphaproteobacteria; order Rhodobacterales; family Rhodobacteraceae; genus JAGXHD01. The sequence goes on along the minus strand of JAGXHD010000149.1, from coordinate 1,705 downwards.
TCAACTCAAGAGGATGGCCCGCAGCTTTTCCAAAGCAGTCCGAAAGCTGGTCCAAAATCGCCCGCTTGAGCCCCTCGGGATCCAGTCTTCGTTGTTCCGCAGACCAGCCGACAAAGCCGAACAGCGCCGCGGGCGTGTTGTCCGCGCCCGTGTGGTCATGGACTTCAGTCAGCGGCCCGATCCGACTTGCGATCCGGCCGGAAAGCCCGGCATCCCGCCAGAAGGGTCTGTCATAAAGGGCAACAGCCTTGGCATGGCTGCTCATCCAGGTGGGCATCCCGCGCATGGTTTCGATCAAGGTAGGTGCCGCCCAAGGAAGATGCATGGTTGTCGCCGCAACGCGCAGTGGCACGGAAATAATCACCTTTTGCGCCGTGATGATCTCGCCTGAGCTCAAATGAACGGCAATGCCCTTTGGTCCGTCGTCGGAAACCTGGGTAACAGGAGCGGAGGTGCGTATATTGGCGGCGCCAATCCGGCGTGCAAGCGTGTCGATCAAAGCCGTCGGTCCGCCGACGATACGCACCATACCATCTTGACCGGACAGAGGTTGCCGCCGCGGCGCGGGTCCGAAACCGACAAGGACAGCATCCCCTTCGTTAAATTGCTCAAAGGTCGCCGCACCAAGCTTTTCGAGCCATCGCGCCGCCACAGGTTGGTATTTTGGCCAGACCCAAGTCGGGCCGAGGTCTGCAACTGCACGGTTGCTGGTCGGATCACGCAGCGCGCGGATACGGCCACCAATCCGACAATCTGCTTCGAGGACCTGCACACTGGCACCTGCTTCGTGCAATACCGCTGCTGCTGTAAGTCCCGACAGCCCGGCGCCGATGACGACTACATCCATGATTTTCCCTCGAGGTAGGCAACCGAAAACACAGCAACTCCGGCGATGACGGGATGCAACATCCGGGCAGACTTTGCAAACAGTCAGAAAGAAGATCATGTCTTGCGGAGACGGTCAGTCCGCAAACCAGACCTTGCCAAGAGTTGCGGTAAAAGATCATCACAGCCGAAACCTCATGTGCCAAGTCACTTGTCTCCGTGCCAGTGTCCGCCTACTGGTGAGCGCACCTAGGTTATGCATTCCGGAAAAATTGAGCGTATTATAGATGTCTGACGGCTCATCTCCCCCAGTGTCAGGCTTCGCTGCTGCATGGTGTATCGTTTTCGTTTGGTCCTTTTGGTTGATCGTCAGCCGAGTTGCGAACCAGAGTGGGCTGACGATCTATGATCTGGCCGCCTTTCGATATGGCTTGGCCGCTGTGATCGCACTGCCACTTTGCCTTTACTACAAGCCGTGGCGCACGCTTCGCCTGTCCCAAATCATCGTGCTCTCTTTCATACTCGGCCCCGTCTATATTCTGATCGTCTTTTCCGGTTTTCTTTACGCGCCCGCCGCGCACGGAGGGATATTTATGAACGGGGTGCTGCCCCTCGTCAGCATTTTATTCGCAATTATTTTAATGGGGGTTTGGCCCGGCTTGCGGCAAGTCTTGGGAGCGCTCTTGATCCTTGTCGCTGCAATCGCGCTGGCATGGGACGCAAGCGCCTCCAGCGCTGAGGGTGTCTGGATCGGAGATCTACATTTTTTGATCGGCGCCATCTTCTTTTCGATCTACATAATTCTGTCGGAACGCTGGAAACTAGGCGCCATGCAGATCATCTTTTGTGGAACGATCGTGAACGCAGCGCTATACCTGCC
>JAGXHD010000148.1 GCA_024636395.1 Sulfitobacter sp. | reverse complement strand
TATAAGAGACAGCCGCACGATGCACCAAAATCAAAGATCACGCCCGAGAATCCTGCAGGAACCGACGGATTCGAGTTTGTCGAATATGCCTCGTCCGATCCGGACGCGCTGCGCGAGGTGTTCACCAAGATGGGTTATGCTCATGTGGCCAATCACAAAACCAAGCGCATCGAGCTGTGGCAGCAGGGCGATATCACCTATGTGCTGAATTACGATGCCAACAGCTTTGCCGCAAAGTTCGTCGATGTTCATGGCCCCTGCGCACCCTCGATGGGCTGGCGGGTGGTGGACGCGCAAAAAGCGCTGGCCCATGCGGTCGCGCAGGGCGCGGAGGAATACAAGGGCGACGGTAAGGTGCTCGACGTGCCCGCGATCATGGGGATTGGCGGCTCGCTGCTGTACCTGGTGGATCAGTATTACGATACCTCGCCCTATAACTGGGAGTACGACTGGATCGCGCAGTCGAAGCCAGAGGGCGTGGGGTTTTACTACCTCGATCACCTGACGCACAATGTGTTCAAGGGGAACATGGACAAGTGGTTCAAGTTCTACGGCGATCTGTTCAATTTCCGCGAGATCAGGTTTTTCGATATCGAGGGTAAATTCACGGGGCTCTTCTCACGGGCGCTCACGTCACCCTGCGGGCGCATCCGCATCCCGCTCAACGAGGACCGGGGCGAGACGGGCCAGATCGTCGCGTACCTCAAGAAGTACAACGGGGAGGGCATTCAGCATATCGCAGTGGGCGCGCGCAACATCTACGATGCGACTGACGCGATTGCGGGCAACGGGCTGAAATTCATGCCCGCACCGCCAGAGACCTATTACGAGCTGAGCAAGACGCGCGTGACGGGCCATGAAGAACCCGTGGAGCGGATGAAAAAGCATGGCATCCTGATCGACGGTGAAGGCGTGGTGGAGGTGGATGGCAAGGACGGTGGCGAGACGCGTATCCTCTTGCAAATTTTCTCCAAGACCGTGATTGGTCCCATTTTCTTCGAGTTCATCGAGCGCAAGGGCGACGATGGTTTTGGCGAGGGGAATTTCAAAGCGCTGTTCGAAAGCATCGAGCAGGAGCAGATCGACAGCGGGGAGCTTGTCGGCGAATAGCCGGACATCCCATCGAAGTCGGATCAGAGAAAGATGCGCGGGAGGGTTTTCCGCGCATTTTGTTTTGCCGGGTTAGGGATCGCTGCCCCTCCCGACGTGCTACGCTATGGCATCTGGAGAACGACGTTACGGCCGCCCTTCGTGTACCGCAGTTCGGAGTTGCTGATCGCGGCGACGCGGCCTCCGTCGACCCGGTCACCAACCTGTACCTTCTGGTAGCGGCCATTCGAGAGGCGAATCAGGGCGCGGCGGCTGTCGGGTTTGCCGTAGACACCGATCAGATTAATCTTACGCAGATTGATCGCGTTGGGCACGGTCGCACTTTGTGCCACAGAGGTTTTGGATGGAATACTCGGCGTGACCGTGCGCGGAGTAACTGACGCCGCCGCTGCCGCAACGCGGGTTTCCTGAACTGGCTCGTCGCGCTGGGCACGGTTTACGATACGGTCAAAGTTGCGCGGACGGGTATCGGGACGTCTTGATTGTGCGATGGCAAGGCGCGTCGCATTGTCGAGCACCGGGGCTGCCAAGGCGGCGACGACGGGTTGTGGCACGACGAGAGCGGAGGCGGCGGCTGCTGCTGCGGCAGCGGTGCTCGCTGCTGCTGCGTTTGCATCTTCCTGCGCTTCTTCTGCTTGCCGCGCTTCCTCTTCAGCCTGTCGGGCGCGCTCCTGAACCGAGCTGGGGCGCAAGGCCGGACGGAATACCGCAAGCTCGTTAAATGTCACGCCACCCAGCTGCGCGCGCTCGGTCCGCTCCGCGAGCCCGACGGGGCGATTTTGGGGTCTGAACGCCACCAAGGTCGCCTCTGCTGCCGCTTGGGGCGTCACTACCTCTGGAGCTGCAGCGGATCTGTCGAGGGCTGCGGGCGGCTTCAGCGGCGGGCTGGCAGCAATAAGCGTATATCCTTCCGGCGTGACGACGCCTTCAGGTGTCGGCACGACCATACCGCTTTCGTCGCGCTGCGTTGTTTGTCCGAAGGGGGGTGGAGAGACGACGGCAGCAAGCTCCACATCTGTTTCGAACTGGTTTGGCGCGGGCAGGGCAAGCGCATCGCTGGCCGTGCTCACCGGGTCGATGCCGCTGCGGTAAACGGGCACGACGGGCGTGCTGGGGTCGGCAAGTGGCGTTTCGGGCGCGAGCGGCCAAATGCCTGTCACGGCATAGCGCGCGGCGGCCTCGGCTTCCGAGATCACGGGCACCTCGGGCTGGGCGCGCGGCTCCTGCATTGCGTCCAGCACTGCGGTGTCTTCGGCGGATAAAACCGGATCAAGGGCGGCAATCTGCACGCTGTCGCCCTCCGGTGCTGTGTTTGCGTCTATGCCATCGGGGGTACGGATAATTTCAGGGTCGATCTGGTTTTCGGGCGCGGAGGCTGTGGCCCGCCCGCGATCGTCTTTCATCAGGCCTGCGATCCCTTCATCAAGGAACACCGCCGCCCAGGCGGCGACACCGGCCAGAAACACCAGCAAAACAACCGTCATGATCAGCCCCAGGAACCGGGGCTTGCCACCGACCTGCTGGGCACGGGCGCCGAATACGGTCATCCGCTCTTCTTCGCTGCCTGTCGCGGGCAAGGCGACGGAAGGGGCTGCGATTGGTGCGGCAGCGCCGGTGCGCGGTTTGCGGCGGCTGAAAAAGCCACTTTTCGCGCGGGGCTTTTCGGACGCCCCCGCCGTTCCTGCGAGCGGCTGGTCCGCCAGCGGGGCGGGCGCCGGTTTGTCCAGCGAACTGCTGTCGGGGCGGGGGGTGTTTACCGCGATCCGCTGCACACCGCCCACGGCTTTTGCCCGTGGGGGCGCAACAGCTGCGTTGCGGCGGCTGGCAAACGACGTTGCAGCGCTGTCCGCACCGGGCTGCGATATGGTGGCCGATCCTATGGAAGGCGAGTGATTGATCCTAGTGGGCTGGACGACCTTAGGTGCAGTTGCAGGTGCGTTGGAGGCGGCAGTGGCGCTCAGGGCAGCCCTTGTATTCTCTGGAGTGGCGGATGTTTCGTCGGTTGTTGGTTGCGCGACCTGTGCAGATCCGCTCTTGTCCACGGTGGGTAGAGGTGCGGTGTCAGAGCTCGCCTTCGTCGTTTCGGCATCCGCAGGCGTGGCTGTATCTGCAGCAGAGGATGCCTCCTCTGTCTTTGGCTCTTGCTTGGGAGCCTTAGCCCGCTCGGATAGCTTTGCGGTATCGCCTGCTGGGGCCGCCAGATCCAACGCGGGCTGTGGCTCCAATTCGACCGCCTGGGACGCTGCGGCGTCGGGCTTTGCCTCGGCTTCCGGATTGCCCTCAGTGTTCCGCTCCACCTGCGCTGCGGGGCGCGCCGTCGCCGCTGTCATGGCTGGCACGGGGCTTTCTGGCGTTTCAGGGGCGGGCTGCTCGGATACGGTTTCCTTGCGCGCTTGCGGTGGTACGGCACCGACGACCACCACGGCGATCCCGTCAGGCTCAACACTTTCACCGGGGTCGAGAAGGCTCTCGGCCTCCTTGGTCGGACCGAAAAATGGCTCCCCGAGATAGGGTGCGTCGCCGGGCACGGCTACGAAGCTTACAGGATGAAAGCGGTGCTCTGTAGCAAAGGCCTCGGCTTCGGCCAATGTCTCATGTGCAACGGCGGCAACATGGGTTTTAGCACCGTCCATGCAGATGTCATAGGCAAGCTCCGACACTGCGTAGGGCGTCGCACCTTCAAGCGCAGTCTCGGCTTCTTTGCGGCGCGCCGCATCGGACAGGCCCATCGTCTCGATCGTGAGGTATTTGATCTGGCTGGCGGGAATGACGAGCTTGGTGCGTACGCCGCCGGGCTCTAGGCTGCTGGCGGTTTTACGCAGCATCGCGAGTTCTTCGGCCAAATCATCGGTGCTGACCGAAACCTCCCCGACCTCACGCCAGCCACCTGCCGCACGGTGCAGCAGTTTAATGCCCTCGAAGGACAATGACAGTGCAAAATTAGGCTTCATGGGCTGACTTTATCACGGGGCAGGTTAACCAACATCGTCTTACACTTGCACACTAACGCAGGTCATCGCGCAAGAAAAGGGAGCTTGCCGCCACACTGGACAGCAGGCGGATTTCGGCAGAGGCGCCGCACCTTCGAAGAGATGCGGCGCAAAGCTTCAGGACGTCGCGGTGGCAAGGGCCTGATCGAGATCGGCGATCAGATCATCCGCATCCTCCGTGCCGATGGACACGCGCACTACGCTGGCGCCTGCCCCCGCCGCATCCTGCTGCGCGGGCGTCAGCTGGCGGTGGGTGGTGGAGGCGGAGTGGATGATGAGCGAGCGGGTGTCGCCGAGGTTGGCGACATGGCTGAACACTTCGAGGGCGTTCACCAGCTTGACGCAGGCATCGTATCCGCCCTTGACGGCGAAGGTGAAAAGGCCGCCCGCGCCCTTGGGGCAGACCTTCTTACTGCGCTCGTAATAGGGGGAGGATTCGAGACCCGCGTATGTGACGTAGTCAATGCGCTCATCCGCTTCGAGCCAGCGGGCGATCTTCTCGGCATTGGCGACATGGCGGTCCATCCGCAGGCTCAGCGTTTCGGTACCCATCAGCGTGTAGTGCGCCGCCTGCGGGTTCATCGTCATGCCCAGATCGCGCAGACCCACGGCGATGCCGAAGAAGGTGAAGGCCAGATTGCCAAAGGTCTCGTGGAATTTGAGACCGTGATAGGCGGGTTCGGGCGCGCTCAGCGACGGGAACTTGTCGGTCGCGGACCAGTCGAACTTGCCCGAATCCACGATGCAGCCGCCGGTGACGGTGCCGTTGCCGGTGAGGTATTTGGTGGTCGAATGTACCACCAGTGTCGCGCCGTGCTCGATCGGGCGGCACAGATAGGGCGTCGCTGTCGTGTTGTCGATGATCAGGGGTAATTGTGCTGCATCCGCGATGTCTGCGATGGCGCGCACGTCCATGATGTAGCCGCCGGGATTGGCGATGGCCTCGCCAAACACGGCGCGTGTATTGTCGTCGATCGCGGCTTTTACGGCGTCCAGATCGTCGAAGTCGACGAATTTGACTTCCCAACCGAAGCGCTTGATCGTGTGGGAGAATTGCGTGACCGTACCACCATAAAGACGGGTGGAGGCGACGACATTCTTGCCCGGTGACATCAGCGGGAACAGCGCCATGATCTGCGCCGCGTGGCCTGAGGAGCAGCACACTGCCCCGACACCGCCCTCAAGAGTGGCGATCCGTTCTTGCAGGACGGCTACTGTGGGGTTGGTCAGGCGCGAATAGATAAAGCCGACTTCTTGCAGATTGAACAGCGCCGCAGCGTGATCCGCATCGCGAAAGACATAGCCTGTAGTCTGGTAGATCGGGGTTTGGCGCGCACCGGTTGCGGGGTCGGGGCGGGCGCCTGCATGGATCTGTAGTGTGTCGAAGCCGTGTGTCATAGGTCTCTCCCTTTGGTGTTTAGACGCAGGATTACGGGATCGCGGCCTGCCCCACAAGGGCGGCGCGCACGACAGGAACGGGCGTTCCATGGCGCGGGCCGATGATGGAACAGGGGTTTCGGGCCAGGGCGGATGCGGGACCCGGTCTCAGCTGCCTAGCGCATCCAGTAGCCATTCGATTTGAGCCGGTTGCGGATGGCCTGCTCCTTGCGGGGCAGGTTTTCGCGGTCAAAAAGCGCGCGGGCCTTGGCGCCGCGGCCCTGATAGATCATCCGCTTGATCGGATCGTATGTCTTGAGCACTTTCTTGATCTTGTTGGGGGCGCTCACATGCTCGAGCACGGCCACCGCATGATCGTTTTCGCGGGCGTAGAGAAGCGGCAGCAGGCGGTAGTGGCAGCTCACTGTGCCGTCCAGAAGCCCTTCGGGCAGCGTGTCGCGCCCACCGCCAAGGGCGTGGATGACCAGCGGCAAGGCAATCTGATCGAGCCAGGGATCAAAGCTCTGGGCGCAGAGCGCCACCGGGGGCGCGTCGCGGATCGCCAGCGCATATTCGAGAAACCTGGCCCCGAACACGCGGGGGCAGCTGTAAAAGAAATATCCCGCGTTGAAATAGAGATAGCGGCGCCAGTACTCATCGGGCTGTGACAGATCGAGCGAGCTTTCAAAGTCCAGTCCGAATTTATCGTAGAGCGATTTCCACAGGCCGCTGTAGTCAGGTCCGTAGAGCTGCGGCTCTGGCCAAGTCCCTTCGCGGCGCAGCGACGCGCTGGGACGGTAGAAATCGAACGGGACCGCCCCCAGATCCCCGGTGATGAGCGTGTCGGTGTCGAAAAAGACGAAAGGTTCGCCTTCGGGCAGTGCGCCGAGCCTGTCTCTTATACACATCT
>JAGXHD010000147.1 GCA_024636395.1 Sulfitobacter sp. | reverse complement strand
CGGTGTGGTTCATGAATACATAAAGCTGTTTTTTTATCAGGGTCTGAGGTGGGTCTCATGCTGAAATAACATGGCATGATCACCACACCCGACTTCAGGGTGATAAAGGCCGCCAAGACCCGCGAAAAAACCTAGAATAAATTCTACTTCAAAATCAGCGCAGTAAACGGTGCTATAGCATACCACTAGAAACCAAAGCGGATCTCGACTTCATTCCCACTCGATTGTTCCGGGTGGTTTGGACGTGATGTCGTAGGTGACACGGTTGATGCCCGGCACCTCGTTGATGATGCGCGTCGCCGTTTCGCCCAAGAAATCGTGGCTGAAGGGATAATAGTCAGCGGTCATCCCGTCCACGGAGGTCACGGCGCGCAGCGCGCAGGCGAAATCATACGTGCGCCCGTCGCCCATCACGCCCACGGTGCGCACAGGCAGAATTGCGACGAAGGCCTGCCAGATGTCATCGTAGAGGCCATGTTTGCGGATCTGGTCGATATAGACCGCATCGGCTTCGCGCAGGATCTCGAGCTTTTCACGGGTAATCTCGCCGGGGCAGCGGATGGCGAGGCCGGGGCCTGGGAAGGGGTGGCGCCCGATGAAAGAGGGCGGCAGGCCCAATTCGCGGCCCAGCACGCGTACCTCGTCTTTGAACAACTCACGCAGCGGCTCGACCAGCTTGAGGCCCATTTTTTCGGGCAGGCCGCCGACATTATGGTGGCTCTTGATGGTGACGGAGGGGCCGCCCGAGAAGGAAACCGATTCGATTACATCGGGGTAAAGCGTACCTTGCGCGAGAAACGCGGCGCCCTCGATCTGATTGGCATATTTCTGGAATACGTCGATGAAAAGTCGTCCGATGATCTTGCGTTTCGTCTCCGGGTCCGATTGGCCTTCGAGCTCGCCCAGAAACAGATCCCGCTCGTCTGCGTATATCACCTTCAGGTTCATGTTGTCGCGGAACATCGTGACAACTTCATCTGCTTCGTTTTTGCGCAGCAGCCCGTGATCGACAAAGACGCAGGTGAGTTGGTCGCCCACAGCTTCGTGGATCAGCGCGGCGGCAACCGACGAATCGACACCACCCGACAGCCCGCAAATCACATGGGCCTCGCCCACGGTGGAGCGGATCTTTTCGATCGCCTCCTCGCGGTAGGCGTTCATCGTCCAATCGCCCGTAAAACCAGCCATACGCACAAAATTCTCGTAGAATTTCAGACCGTTCGGCGTGTGGTGCACCTCAGGATGGAATTGCACGGCATAGAATTTGCGGCTCTCGTCTGCGGTGATCGCGAAGGGCGCATTGGGCGAGGTGCCGAACACTTCGAAGCCTGGTGCGATGCGGCTGACGTGATCGCCATGGCTCATCCAGACCTGCTCGCGATCTGTCAGGAACCAGCCCTCCAGCAGCTCGGTTTTTGCGGCAGCGGGGGTTACGTAGGCGCGGCCGAATTCCTTTGTACCGTGCCCTGTCTCGACCTTACCGCCGAGCATTTCCATCATGACTTGCTGGCCATAGCAGATCCCCAGGATTGGCACATCGAGGGCAAAGACCTTTTCGGGCGGGCGCGGCGAGGCAGCATCAATGACCGATGCAGGTCCACCCGACAGGATGACTGCTTTGGGTGCAAAATCATCAAGAAACGCATCGTCTACCGCATTGAAAGGGTGAATTTCGCAATAGACATTTAGCTCGCGCAGGCGGCGGGCGATCAGCTGCGTCACTTGGCTGCCAAAGTCGATGATAAGGAGGCGGTCATGGGTATTTTGTGTCATGTTCCCTGAGTATGCGCGGCGAGAGGGGCTGACAAGGTTGATTTGACATGCAGCTTTGGCCCCGTCGAATTCCGGCGACAGGTTTATGACACCGTCGGTCGGGATTATGTCGCTTTTCTACCTGCATGGCCGCAATCCGCGCGAGAGGGCGCAGGCGATTGCGGTACTGCGATGCAAACAACCGCATAAAGGGACGGACCATGGCAGAAGCAGTAAGACGCGCGCGCGGCGGCGGCGGGGCGGCACGGCGGGCGGAACGCACCGCGGTTTCCTTCGAGACTGCACGCTATATCGAGCGCAACATCCCCAATTACGAGGTCCTGACGGAAGAGGCCCTGTCGATCATCGAGACCAACGCCGAGACGATACTCGAAGAAATCGGTGTGAACTTCCCCGAGAATCCCCGCGCGCTGGACCGCTGGCGCAACGCGGGCGCGGATGTGCAGGGCGAGCGGGTGCGGATCCCCCGCGGACTGGCGCGCGAATTGATCAAGACTGCGCCAGCGTCCTATACTCAAGTTGCCCGAAATCCAGACCGAAACGTGGTCGTGGGCGGCAAGAGCCTCGTACTGGCGCCAGTCTACGGTCCGCCGTTCGTGCGAGATGTCGCGGGCGGCCGCCGGTATGCCACGATGGAAGATTTCCGCAAATTCGTAAAGCTAGGCTATATGTCCAAATGGCTGCACCATTCGGGCGGGACGGTCTGCGAGCCGACAGATATCGCCGTGAACAAGCGCCATCTTGATATGCTGCATGCGCATATGACCCTGAGCGACAAACCCTTCATGGGCTCGGTAACGGAGCCTTCCCGCGCACAGGATTCGGTGGATATGTGCGGCGTGCTCTTTGGCGAGCAATTCGTGCAGGACAACACGGTGATGACGTCGCTGATCAACATCAACTCGCCCCTGACGTTCGACAACACGATGATGGGGGCGCTGGAAATCTTTGCGGCCAATAATCAGGCCTCGATCATCAGCCCGTTCATCGTGGGCGGCGCGATGGCACCTGTCTCCGTCGCGGGGACGCTGACACAAGTTCTCGCAGAGACGCTGGCGGGTATCGCCTACAGCCAGCTGATCAAGCCGGGCGCGCCGGTGATCATGGGCGCCTTCGTGACCTCGATCGACATGAACTCCGGTGCACCCACATTCGGCACACCGGAAGCGGCGATGATCACCTACGGCGCGGGACAGCTCGCGCGGCGGCTCAATCTGCCCTACCGCTCTGCGGGATCTTTCTGCGGCTCGAAACTTCCCGATGCGCAGGCCGCCTACGAGACGTCCAACAGCCTCAACATGGGGTTGCTGTCTGGCGTAAACTTCATGCTGCACGCCTGTGGCTGGCTGGAGGGAGGGCTGGTCTCTTCCTTCGAGAAATTCGTGATGGATGCCGACCAGCTCGGCGCACTGCATCATCTGGCGCGCGGTGTCGAGATCGACGAAAACGCGCAGGCGATGGATGCGATCCGCGAAGTTGGTCCCGGCGGGCATTATCTGGGCTGCGCGCACACCCAGGCGAACTTCAAGCAATCGTTCTGGAAGTCCGATCTGTTGGATTACAAGCCCTTCGAAACATGGGAAGACGAGGGCGCGCGCGATACGCAAACCCTCGCCGCCGCTCGTGTCGAAAAGATGCTCAATGACTATCAGCAGCCGGCGATGGATCCTGCCACTCTTGAAGCGCTCGATGCCTTTGTAGCCAAGCGCAAAGCAGCGGAGCCCGATAGCTTCATGTAATCTTGCATGCCGCTCAGAATTGAACCTGCTGCGGGCCCGATGTGGCGGCCCGCAGCGCACGCGCTTCTCCGACGATCGCGATTAATACATCGACATGGTGCACGAGACTGTAGCAGGCATCGGCTCCGATACGCTGCTCTTCCAGATCAGATTCCATATCCACCAGACGCATCAAGGCAGCGCCATGACGCGGGAGTACGCCATAGCCCAGAAGCCGCGGCAGATGACCTGTGCGACGGTAGTCTTGTGCGCCGATGCGCGCGGCGCGCATCAGAAGGCGGGGGCGGTGAAGGTTGGCCAACAGGCTGTGGATATCTTGCATGATCTGTCACTCCGGTGATGAGAAAGCTTGGCTGGGTGCCTGCCTTGATTTTGCCATAATCCAACAGTTTTCCGTGTGTTGCGTGGCTGTCCCATGCAGCGTTCGGCGGGTTCAGGATTGTTTATATTTTGTGAACAATGATGGGTCCTACAATCTATTTTAACCAATAGGTAACCAATTCACTCATAGATTGAATTTACCTATTCTTAATTTGGCTGAGGAGGGACACTCAGACATGGGACAGATGGCACTAAACCTGATTCAAGCACCGACAGCAGGACCGGCGCGCAGCGGCACGGATGTGCCGTGCTGGGTACCGCGCTCCGTACAGAACTACATCGACCACACCGAAATGGGCGTGCCAATCCGGGCACTGGCGCGCCAACAGGGCTGCCATGCGTCGACGATTCTACGCCAGATTAGACGCGTGGAAACACTGCGCGATGATCCACTGGTGGATGGCGCGCTCAAGACCCTTGGCGGGACTGTACAAGGCACGCAGACCGGGACACTGGATGCCGCGCAAGACACACAAGAGGCTAAACAGCAGGCTTGGGCCTCTGCGCCCGAACTGCCCGCCGCTGCCGAAATGGCCGCCCACGGCATGCGCGTTTTGCGCAGACTATGCGAGACGCGGGCCATTTTGGCGGTTGCCGCCGATATGGAAATGGCCGTGATCGTACGCGACGGGCAGGGTGCAGAGAGCACCCGCACGGGCGTGGTCGCGCGCGGGATCGTCGAGACGATGGCCCTTCGGGGCTGGATTGCCGCATCCGGTACTGGCCGCATCACCCGGTATCAGATCACTGCGGGTGGGCGCAGCGCGCTGGCCGACATGATGGCGCGCAACGAAAGCGCCCAGGCCTCGCAGCATGCAGATCCGGAGACAGAAGAAGCGCGGGAAACGCCGCACCGTATCCGCTACGGCCTCGCTGAAAGCCCGTTGGCGGCGTTGGCCCGGCGGCGGGATCGGGACGGAGAGCGGTTTCTGACCGATGATCTGGTCAGAGCGGGGGAGCGGCTGCGCGAGGATTTCGAGATGGCACAGATGGCCGTTGAGGTCTCGGCCAATTGGGAGCAGTTCCTGATCACGCTGAGGAGCTCCTGCGCACCGGTCCCTCGCTTTGGCCCGACAGCAACTCAAAACGCCCACAAGCGCGTCATCGCCGCGTTGCAGGATCTAGGTCCGGGCTTGTCTGATGTGACCCTGCGTTGTTGCTGTTTTCTGGAAGGGCTCGAGACTGCGGAAAAAACGCTTGGCTGGTCTGCGCGCTCTGGCAAGATCGTTCTGCGCATTGCCCTGATGGGATTGAAACGGCATTTCAGCGAGAAGGCCGATCCGAGCGGGGCATTCATCGGATAGGAATGGCGGCGCATAGCCGCAATGCGGTGCGCAAGGCTTTTGTTTCATCTGCAATGTGGTAGGTAAGCAGGGAACAAGACACGAGGTTCCCATGCGCGATCTTAAGATTCCCGAGCAGCGCCACCCCGAAAAAGCGCGGCGCCCCGACAATGCCCAGCCCAAAAAGCCCGATTGGATCCGCGTCCGCGCGCCCGGCGGCAAGGGCTACGAGGACACCGCGCGGATCATGCGCGAGAACAAATTGGTGACAGTCTGCGAAGAAGCGGGCTGTCCTAATGTCGGGGAGTGCTGGTCGCAGGGCCATGCCACCATGATGATCATGGGCGAGGTCTGCACACGCGGCTGTACATTCTGCAACGTCGCCACCGGCAAGCCCGACGCCCTAGATGTGTTTGAGCCGGGGCGTGTGGCGGATGCGGTCAAGAAGCTGGGGTTGAATCATGTGGTCATCACCTCGGTCGATCGCGACGATGTAGACGACGGCGGGGCGGCGCATTTCGCCCAGACCATCCGCGCGGTGCGGCGCCAGGCGCCCGGCACCACGATTGAAATTCTGACGCCAGACTTTTTGAAGTGCGATCCCAGTGCCTTGGAAGTTGTTGTTGAAGCGAAACCGGACGTCTTCAACCACAACCTCGAAACCGTTCCGGGGCTATACCCGCAGGTGCGCCCCGGTGCGCGGTATTTTCATTCGCTTCGCTTGTTGCAGCGGGTGAAGGAGCTTGATCCTTCGATGTTTACCAAATCTGGCATCATGGTCGGTCTGGGGGAAGAGCGTCAGGCGGTGCTGCAGGTTATGGACGACATGCGGGCGGCGGATGTGGATTTTCTGACCGTGGGTCAGTATTTGCAGCCGACGCCAAAGCACCACCGCGTCGACCGTTTCATCACGCCGGAGGAGTTTGCCTCATACGAGAAAGCGGCCTGGGGCAAGGGGTTCGGCATGGTTTCCG
>JAGXHD010000011.1 GCA_024636395.1 Sulfitobacter sp. | reverse complement strand
GTGCAGGCCGAAGCGCATGAATTTATCGAAGGGTTGCAGGATCCGGAGGGCAACAGAGGGTATGCAAGCCGTGTCGGCGAACGGGGGGTCAAGCTCTCGGGTGGGCAGCGGCAGCGCGTGACCCTCGCGCGGGTTATTCTCAAAGATGCGCCGATCCTATTGCTCGACGAGGCGACAAGCGCGCTCGACAGCGAGGTGGAGGCCGCGATCCAGAAGACACTTTATGAGATGATGGAAGGGAAAACCGTGATCGCCATCGCGCACCGCCTCTCGACCATCGCGCGGATGGACCGGATTTTGGTGCTGGATGAAGGGCGTATCGTCGAGGACGGCGATCATGACGCGCTTTTGGCCTCGGGCGGGCTATATGCACAATTCTGGGCCCGTCAATCCGGTGGGTTTCTAAAAACGGAAGATGATGACGCGTGAATTTCGGTAATTGGATCAATCCGTTCCGCCCCGCTGAAGGGCCACCACCGCAGGTTTTAGGCGCCTTCATGCTATGGTGCCTGTCGGGGGCGTGGCCTGCGCTGTGGCTTGCGGCGGCGCTTTCTGCAACTGCCGGTGCGCTGGAGGCCGGAACTGCGCTCATCCTCGGCCTTGTGATCGACACGGCGCTGGCGAGCGGTCCTGAGCTGTTTTTCGATGGGGGCAACATTGCCGTGATCGCGCTGTCGGTCGGGTTTTTCCTGATTCTTCGGCCTGTGTTCTTCGGTCTGTCGGCGGCGTCCAATTCCATCATCGTACAGCCCAATGTGAACCCGCTGGTCCTGTCGCGTCTGCATCGGTGGTCGCTTGGCCAGAATGTCACTTTTTTTGACGATGATTTCGCGGGCCGGATCGCCCAGAAGCAGATGCAGGCGGCCCGGGCGGTGACTGACGTTGCCTCCGAGACGATCAATGTTGTCGCCTTCGCGCTGGCGTCCCTGGTTGGATCAGTCCTGCTTCTCACGGCGATCAACGTTTGGGTGGCGGTCGGTCTAGCTGTTTGGCTCGGGCTTTATTTCGCGCTGATCAAGTGGTTCCTGCCACGTGTGCGCAAACGGTCCGCGGCGCGGGCGGGCGCGCGATCCATGGTGTCGGGGCAGGTGGTCGATACGATTACCAATATCAAGACGGTCAAGCTTTTCGCGCATGACGATCACGAGGACCGCGCCGCGCTGGATGCGATGGAGAGCTTCCGGCAGCGCTCTTTGGAGTTGGGCTATCTCTCAGCTGGTTTCCGTTTTGCGCTGATGAGCCTTGCAGGGATCCTGCCGGTTCTGCTGATCGGCGCGACGTTGCTGCTGTGGCAACGCGGTGCTGCGAGCGCGGGGGATATTGCGGCCGCCGGTGCGATTTCTATCAGGATCGCGCAGATGACGGGCTGGGTCAGTTTCACGATGATGGCGATTTACGCCAATATCGGTGAGGTGGAAGATGGGATGCGTACACTGACGCCGCGCACGCGACTGGAAGATAACGTGGATGCCAAGCCGCTGGAAGCCGCTCATGGCGAAGTCCGGATTGAAGGGCTCGGCTTTGCTTACGGGCGTGACAGTGGCGGGATCGGCCCAATTGATCTCACGATTGGGGCGGGCGAGAAGCTTGGCGTGGTCGGTGCGTCTGGCGCGGGGAAATCCACACTGGTGGCGCTTATGCTCAGGCTCTATGAGGCGGAACAGGGACGTATCCTGATCGATGGGCAGGACATTCGTGATGTGACGCAGGAAAGCCTGCGCCGTGCGATTGCCATGGTCACGCAGGAGACGGCGATGTTCAACCGCTCGGCGCGTGACAACATAATGTACGGCCGTCCCGATGCGACCGAAGCGGAGATGGTCGCGGCGGCGCGTAAGGCAGAGGCGCACGAATTCATCCTCGAACTCGAGGATCACAAGGGCCGTACCGGATATGATGCCCATCTGGGGGAGCGTGGCGTGAAGCTGTCTGGCGGCCAGCGCCAGCGCATCGCCCTTGCGCGGGCGATCGTGAAGGACGCGCCCATTCTTGTGCTGGACGAGGCGACGAGCGCGCTCGACAGCGAAGTGGAAGCGGCGATCCAATCCGCGCTGGAGCGGGTCATGGAAGGCAAGACGGTGATGGCGATTGCACATCGGCTGTCGACCCTGCGGGAGATGGACCGCATCGTGGTGCTCGATCAGGGGCGGATTGCTGAGGCGGGCAGCCATGACGAGCTGCTGGCGCAGGGTGGCCTCTATGCGGGCTACTGGGAGCGGCAGTCGGGCGGGTTTTTGGATCTCAAGGCTGCGGAATAGGGGCTGGCGGCAGAGCGCGCGCAGCGCTATGGCGAGAGCATGATAGAATATACCATCAAGCGCCTCGGCATTTACGGGGACGGCATTGCCGAAGGCCCGGTGTTCGCCCCCATGACACTTCCCGGAGAGGTCGTGACCGGCACGCTGGAGGGGACGACTCTGGGCGATGTGAAAATCATGACGCCGTCGGATGATCGTGTTGCCCCGCCGTGTAGGCATTTCAAATCCTGTGGCGGGTGCCAGTTGCAGCATGCCTCTGACGCCGTCGTCGCCGCATTCAAGACGGATATCGTGGCGCAGGCTTTGGCGGCGCAGGGCATTCAGACTGTGATCAGGCCCATTGTCACGTCGCCTGCGCTGTCGCGCCGCCGCGCGACATTTGCCGCGCGCCGGACGAAAAAAGGGACCATGTCGGGTTTTTACGGGCGCGCATCTGATACGGTGATCGAGGTTCCTGGTTGCCAGCTTGTCGAGCCGGAGTTGCTTGCGGCACGGGATATCGCGGAAGCGCTGGCGGAGCTTGGCGGTAGCCGCAAGGCCACGCTCGCCGTCACGGTAACCACATCGCGCGTCGGGCTTGACGTATCGGTGACCGGCGGCAAGCCGATCGACGGGCCGCTGCGCATCACGCTCGCCGCACTTTGTGACAGCAGCGGGTTCGCGCGGCTCACGTGGGATGACGAGGTCATCGCCCAGCGGGCGCCCCCGGTCCAGCGTTTTGGTAATGCCGATGTTTGCCCGCCACCGGGAGCTTTTTTGCAGGCCACGGCGCACGGAGAGGCACAACTGCTGGCCGCCGTTCAGGAAGCAGTGCAGGGGGCCAAGCGCGTGATCGATCTGTTCGCGGGCTGTGGTACCTTCACGCTTCCGCTAGCGCAGAACGCAGAGGTATTCGCGGTCGAGGGGGATGCCCAGATGATGGCCGCGATGGACAAGGGATGGCGCATGGCGAAAGGCCTCAAGACGGTGACCCATGCAGCGCGCGATCTTTACCGCCGCCCGCTGTTGCCGGATGAATTCAACAAATACGACGCCGTAGTCATGGATCCGCCGCGTAACGGGGCCGAGGCGCAGACCGCCGAGATTATCAGCAGCGGAATCAAGCGGATCGCCTATGTCTCCTGCAATCCGGTCACCTTCGCCCGTGATGTGTCTCAGCTGAGTGCCGGGGGTTTCACGCTCGATTGGGTGCAGCCCGTGGACCAGTTCCGGTGGTCCTCGCACGTCGAGCTTGCGGCGCAATTAAGCCGGGTGTGACTTGCCGCAACAGGCTGCCGGAAACGCGATCAAATTTCTATTGACGGCTTTGTGATTCATCGGCTTTTTGGTATGGTATACACAATAAAGGTCCGGAATCGGATGAGTTGGCAGGTATATGAAACGTAGAAATCTAATTTTGGGCGCTGCTGCGGTGGCGTCACTCGGGGCTTGTGCCCGCGACTCCAAATTCAAGCAGTACAGAGGTCCCGCCGTCACCGGCATCGTAGTGAACAAGGCGGACCGTAAGATGTATTTGGTCCACGGGCAGCGCGCCCTCGAGGAATATGACGTTTGGCTCGGCTTTGCTCCGGAAGGGCACAAACAGTTCGAGGGCGATGGCAAAACGCCCGAAGGGATTTACCGGATCGACCGCCGCAATCCGAACAGCCGGTTTCATTTGTCGCTTGGTATCTCTTATCCCAACGAAGTGGACAGGCGCACCGCCAGGGATATGGGGAAATCACCGGGTGGTGATATCTTCATCCACGGCCAGCGCCATCCGATGCGCAAGGACAAGGAAGATTGGACATGGGGATGTATCGCCGTGGACAATGATCACATCGAGAAGATCTATTCGATGGTGAACGATGGCGTGCCGATAGCGATCAATCCCTGAAGTTTATCGAAAGATAACGCAGCGACCCTTTTTGGGTCAGCTGCCCAGCACCAGGGTCCACCAGATTTTGCCGTTGTCTTCCTGAAACCAGGAAAATCCCATTTTGCGCGCATCGGGTGACATGATCACCCGCCGGGTGTCCGGTTTAGCCATCCATGCACCAAGCGTTTCGAGCTCGGTCTCATAGGTCTCGGAGATGACCTCACCCACCAATTCGCCAGTATAACCGACACGGCGGACGCGATCGACGGGAGATGATCCGTCGGATCCGAAGTGCCAAGGGCGATTTTGAACCTGCATGTCCCGCGAATGGGTTGCTGCGGCTGCGGTCAGCTGTGCATCAAGCTCGAGCAAAGGCAGCGAGGAGGCACCGCGCAGCGCATTCACAGAATCCAGCATACGGAAGGGAAGCTGTGCGGCTTCGCGTGTTCCGATGCGGTACGCGCGCGGAATAGGTTGCCCGTCAGCGCCAATCGTCGGAGCAGCTGGCTGACAAGCGGCTAATGCCATACCTGCAACAAGCAAAAGTGTGAAAAGACGGGTCATTATGCTACTCCAAGCCAAAGCAATTCACACCGACATACCTGCTGGGGTGCAACAGTACAAACACACATCGCGATGATCCGCCGATCTCACAGGTCTTTGAATTGAAAACGTTGCTGTGAAGCAATATGTACCGAATAATGAGTTTTTCTCGCCGGAGACAGAAAATGTCCAATGCTACTTTCAAAATGAAGACCCGACGCGGCTTTCTTGCCGGGGGCGCTGCAATGCTCGCCGCGCCTGCGATCGCGCAGACAACCGGCTATGATGTAAACAGTGCTGCCACGACCCAGACGGAGCGTGATGTGGGCGAGGTCGTACGCCGTAACATCTCCAGCTTTCGGACGCTGAGCTGGGAGCCCTATTTCGACAACACCAAGAATGGCGCGATCCTTGTCGATATCGACAGCCGTGCTGTACATTTCTGGTCGGAGGACCAGAGTGTCTACAAGCTGTATCCGTCCAGCGTTCCGCTAACGCAGGATTTGACGCGCCGTGGTCGGACTGAGGTCATTCTGAAAGATCCGAACCCGTCCTGGCGTCCGACACCATCCATGCTGGAGCGGAATCCGGAGTGGCCCCCCTTCATCGGACCGGGGCCCGATAACCCGCTTGGAACGCGCTCGATGCACCTAAGCTGGCAGTATTACCGGATCCACGGGACGCACGATACGCGCAAAATCGGGCGTCAATCTTCCAATGGCTGTATCGGCCTCTACAACGAGCATATCGAAGAGCTTTTCGTGATGTCGAATGTGGGAACTCAAGTGTTGCTAATTTGACGACATCGCGGGCATACTCATGAACATTTGCTGAATGAATGTTCCCTTCCTCTATGAGATACTGTTTAGGATGGTTCACGAGGTTAAGTATTAGGCCGTCAACGCTGAGAAACGTGACGTGCCATCTTCTGGAGGTTATTTACTATGAAAAAACTCGTTCTCGCCGCCGCTTTGACTGCTGCTGCTTCCACCGCTTATGCTGGCTCGCTGGCAGACCCGATCATCGAAGCACCAGTAATTGTTGAAGAAGCGTCCAGCTCTTCCGCTGGTATTCTGGTTCCAATCCTGCTTTTGGTTCTGGTTGCTGCTGCTGTTGCTACTGACTAAATTTCGGCCTATGGCTGAATTGAAAAAGGCGGTGCAGTGCACCGCCTTTTTTCCATTCTGTGCCTGATTTGATTACGTCTGACCCGATATTGGTGATCGCGATATTCCTGTGCAGCGTACGCAGTGTACTCTAAGATCCGAAATCAACCTCGTCGCGCACGACCCGGACAGACGATCTTGAGAACAAGGAAAACCGACTGGTTTTCCTTGTTCAAGCTGCTGGACCTAGGGGGCTTGCAGGAACGTTATCAAATCCACCCTTGCAGGTTTTCGCGAATTACGTTGGACAGCGCTGTAATATGCGCATCATCGTCGTTCAGGCACGGAATATACGTGAAATGCTCTCCGCCCGCTTCCTCGAAGCTCTCGAAAATCTCTTCATTGATTTCCTCCAGCGTCTCAATGCAATCGGCAGAAAAGGCAGGCGCGCATACCGCGATATTCTTTGTGCCATTCTCGGCCAAGCGGGCCACTTCCTCGACCGTATAGGGCTGGAGCCACTCTTCTGGGCCGAACTTTGACTGAAAGGTTGTTTTGATCTCGGTATCGTCCCATCCGAGCCGCTCTTTGAGCAAGCGTGTCGTTTTTTGGCACTGGCAGTGATAGGGATCACCCTCCATCAGATACCGCTTTGGCACGCCGTGGTAAGAACAGATCAGAATATCGGGCCGCTTCTCGAGTTTCGCGTAGGCGGTCTCGATGCTTTTCGCCAGTGCTTCAATGTAATCGGGGCGGTCAAAATAGGGCTGTACGGTGCGGCTGGCAGGCTGCCATTTCTCTTTGCCCAAAGCTTCAAAAAACTTGTCGCAGGCCGTCGCCGAGGTGGCGCCAGCGTAATGGGGATAGAGCGGGAAAAAGAGAATCTTCTGACAGCCCGCTTTTACCAAGGCCTCCACCTTGCTCTGTGTGGAGGGGTTGCCGTAACGCATGCAGAAATCGACCATGACATCATCGCCATAGGTCTTTTTCATTTCGGCGGCGATCTTGACGGTCTGTGACTTCGTGATCGTTAGCAGCGGGCTCTCCCCCGCTTCCTCGTTCCAGATGGACTTATAGGCAGCCCCGGACGTAAAGGGACGCTTTGTCAGGATCACAAGCTGCAACAAAGGCTGCCAAAGCCATGGGGAATAGTCGATCACCCGACGGTCCGACAGGAATTCGCCCAGATATCGGCGCATCGACCAATAATCGTAATTGTCAGGCGTTCCCAGATTTCCGACAAGCACACCGATTTTGGCGCGAGGAACCGGAGGGTGGTCCGCGTCCGCGTGGATTGGGCATGTCGCCGTCTGGGTTGGCTGCATATCTTTCATGGAACTATCCTGCCTGAACTAGGCCTTCACATAGTCAGATTTTGTCTGGGGTCAATCGCGGAGGGGTTTTTCCGGCGTCCCGAGCGCATCGCTGAGCCTTTGCTGTGCAGATCCCGGGCGCAGGGGCTGCTGTTGGGAGGCGTCTGGGGCCCATCCGGTTAGGACCTGCAATTCGAAACTGGCCCGCAAGCCGCCGGAGGGTGCGGCAAAATGCGCGGCATACAGATTCTGCGCCCGCTCGAATACTTTCCGGCGGGTTGGTTTGCGCAGACGCGCGGTGAGGGCGTTAGTTTCTCCCATCGCGCGCAGATCATTCATCAGATGCCAGATGTCACGATATTCGACGGTCAGCGTCACAGTATCGGCCACCGGTAGGGCAAACCCCGCCCGCTGCAACAACCCGCCCAGATCGCGCAGCCCCGGCAGGGGGGCGATGCGCGGAGAGAGACCGCCCGTCTCTGCAATCTCCGCCTCGCCCAGCGCGCGCCGCAACTCCTGAAGGGTGTCACCACCGAAACTGATCGCGATGAAAAGCCCGTCTGCGCGCAGTGCGCGGCGGCATTGGATGAGCTGGCCCACAGGATCGTTGGCCCAATGCAGGCTCATCACATGGGCGATCATGTCGTGGGATTGTGGCTGGAGATCTAGTGTTGCAGTATCGGGAATACACGCTGCATTGCTGTGCAAGTTTCCCCAGAAATCGGGAAAGCCGGTTACGATCGCTTGCGACGTAAACGACTTGTTAACCATAGCCAGACGATCCTGAAGCTCCTCCGCTGCGGCGCTGTGGAGAAACAGACCGTCTTGCGTGGCGCGGGCGCGGTGGGCTTGCAAGGCGCGGATGTCGGTCATTGATGCTGTCATGAGGGGTACATAGGGCGGTGCTGGTACAACTTCAAACAATGCTCTCGCTGATCTATCCACCCCGCTGCATCACCTGCGGCGACATGGTGGAGAGTGATTTTGGCCTGTGCGGCGCCTGCTGGCGCGATACGCAATTTCTGGGCGGGATGATCTGCGATTCGTGCGGCATTCCCCTGACGCCCGGCGGGGAAGGCGACGTGCATCACTGCGATGCCTGCTTGCAGGCGCCGAAACCCTGGGTTCAGGGACGTGCGGCGCTGATGTACACAGACACCGGGCGCAAGCTGGTGCTCGCGCTCAAACATGGGGACCGCCAGGAGATGGCCCGCCCCGCCGGTATGTGGATGGCCAACATGATGCGCGGGCTTGTGGCGCGTGATGCGATCGTGGTGCCGGTCCCGCTGCATTGGTCGCGCTTGCTCAGGCGGCGGTATAACCAGTCGGCGCTTTTGGCAAAGGAGGTGGCGGATCAGCTTAAACTTGAATGGTGCCCCGACGCGCTGGTGCGCAGCAAACGGACACCATCGCTGGGCGGGATGAGCCGTGACGAAAGGTCAAAGTCACTAGAAGATGCGATTACTCCGCACCCTAAACGCGGCGCGCTGCTGGAGCGCAGACCTGTACTGCTCATTGACGATGTTCTGACCACGGGTGCCACGCTCATCGCCTGCACCCGCGCTTGCATGGCGGCCGAGTCGGGACCTGTGCGCATCCTAACCCTAGCAAGAGCGGGCAAAGACGCTTAACTCCTTAATCAACACTTGTTGAAAAGGATCCCGCGATGAAATCTGTCGAAATCTACACGTCCCCGCTCTGCGGCTTTTGCCACGCCGCCAAACGCCTCCTGAGCCAGAAGGGCGTCAGCTTTTCGGAAGTCGACGTACTGGCCCACCCTGATCGCAAGCCCGAGATGATCAAGCGCGCAGGCGGTGGTCGTACGGTGCCGCAGATTTTTGTGGGCGACACCCATGTGGGCGGTTGCGATGATCTGTTTGCGCTTGAGAAGGCGGGTAAACTCGACGCGTTGCTGGCCGCATGAAGGGGGCGATCCTCCAGCTGAACGTGAGCGATGATCCGACTGCCAATCTGGCCGAGACGCGCGCGATGCTGGTGGATGCAGCCGGGCAGGGGGCGGAATTTATCTGCACGCCTGAAGTCAGCAATTGCATCTCGACCAATCGCGATCACCAGCGCTCAGTGCTGTTCCACGAACAGGATGATCCGACGCTCAGAGCTTTGCGCCGCGAGGCGAAGGTGCTGGGCGTGTGGCTGCTCATCGGTTCTTTGGGGCTTAAAACGGGTGATGCAGACGGGCGGTTTGCGAACCGTTCGTTCCTGATTGATCCGCAGGGCGAGATCACCGCGCGCTACGACAAAATCCATATGTTCGACGTGGCCGTGAGCGCGACCGAAACCTACCGCGAATCTTCGGCCTACCGCCCCGGCGCGCAGGCCGTTGTGGCGCACGTCCCTTTTGCCGCGATCGGGATGACCATCTGCTACGATGTCCGCTTTCCCGCGCTCTATCAGGCTTTGGCGCAGGCCGGTGCGCAGATCCTCACCGTACCGTCCGCGTTTTCACCCGTTACCGGTGCTGCGCATTGGCATACACTGCTGCGCGCCCGCGCAATTGAAACCGGGTGTTTCGTGATCGCGCCAGCCCAAACTGGCACCCACGCCAGTGCGCACAACAAGACGCGCGACACTTACGGTCATTCACTGGTTGTCAGCCCCTGGGGTGAGGTCATTCTGGACGCAGGGACCGAAAAGGGGGTCTATGTCTTCGATCTGGATATGGCGCAGGTTGATTCCGCGCGCGCTCGTATCCCCAGCTTGGCCAACACACGCCTTTACGCCGGACCGACATGAGCGACGATCCCAACACCCTTGCCATCATGCTCTTCAGCGAAATTCTGGGTACCGACCAGATGTTGCGCAGCCGTTTGAGCAAAGTGCTCCCAAAGGGGATGGAAATCTCGCATTTCTCGGTCCTCAATCATCTGGCCTGGCGAGATGTGGAGCGCTCGCCTGCGCAACTGGCCGAGACGTTTCACGTGACGCGCGGTGCCATGACCAATACGCTGAACAAGCTCGCATGGGCCGGATATATCCATGTGCGTCCCGATTGGGACGACGCGCGGCGCAAGATGGTCGCGATCAGCCCCGCCGGCCGCCAGGCGCGAGAGGCCGCCCTCAGCCGTATCGCGCCGATGATCACCAAAGTCGTGGAAGATCTCGGAGCGGACAAGGCCCGCGCGGCTCTTCCGATCCTGCGCGAACTGCGTAAGCAGATGGATTAGCTGTTTGGCTTCAGGCTGGCGGTCACGTAATTCACGCTCAGGTCCTTTGCCGACAGGCTCCAGTTCCACAGGACCGGATTGAAGACGAACCCCTTGCGGTCCACAGGCTCAAGCCCGGCCTCTTCGAGTAATTTGTAAAGCTCGTCAGGTGTGATGAACTTTGACCATTCATGCGTGCCCTTCGGCAGCCATCGCATCACATGCTCCGCCCCGATGATGGCAACGACGTAGGATTTCGCATTGCGGTTCAGGGTCGAGCAGATGTGCAGACCGCCCGGCTTCAAAAGCTGGCGGCAGGCTGTGAGATAACTGATTGGGGAGGCGACATGCTCGACCACTTCCATGTTCAGCACCACATCGAATTGCTCTCCGGCAGCCGCCAGGGCTTCCGCCGTGGTGTGGCGGTAGTCTATCTGCAGCCCCGACTGCTCCGCATGGATCTGCGCTACGGGAATATTGCCCGCTGCGGCATCTGCGCCCACGACGGTCGCGCCTAATCGGGCCATCGGCTCCGCCAGAAGTCCGCCACCACACCCGATATCGAGGATGCGCAAACCTTTGAGCGGGGCTTGCGCCGACAGATCACGGTCGAACTCTCCGGCGATCTGGGCCGTGATATAATCGAGGCGACAGGGATTGAGCATGTGCAGGGGTTTGAACTTGCCATCCGCATCCCACCAGTCGGCGGCCATGGCTTCGAATTTTGCGATCTCGCCTGCGTCGACCGTGCTTTGATCCGCTTGCATTTCGGCGCTCCTGTATCCAATGTCTGTTCTCGTACTATATAGGCTCGTAATGGATAAGACCCCTGACCAAAAGCGCGCAGTGCAGTATCTGCATCCGCCCATTGACCCCTTCGACCGGCGCATGCTGGCCGTCGGCGATGGGCATGTCATCTATGTCGAGCAGTGCGGTAATCCCAAGGGAATTCCCGTCGTAGTATTGCATGGCGGACCGGGCGGCGGATGTAGCCCCTCGATGCGGCGCTATTTCGACCCCGACAAGTACCGTGTTGTTCTGTTTGACCAACGCGGCTGCGGTCGCTCCACACCGCACGCGAGCGTGACGGACAACACCACATGGCATCTGGTCGCTGACATCGAGCTGATTCGCGAAACACTGGGGATTGCGCAGTGGGTTGTGTTTGGTGGCAGTTGGGGCGCGACGCTCTCGCTTATCTACGCTCAGACGCATCCGGCGGCGGTTCGAAATATCGTGCTGCGCGGTGTGTTCCTCATGACGCAGGTCGAGCTTGATTGGTTCTACGGCGGTGGTGCCGGAAAATTCTGGCCCGAAGTGTGGGATAAATTCACCGCACTGGTCCCCAAGGACGAGCGGGACGACTACATCAAGGCCTATCATCGCCGCCTGTTTTCCGACGATATGTCATTGCAGACGCGCTTTGCCCGGGCTTGGTCAGGCTGGGAGAATGCGCTCGCGTCTATCTCCTCGTCCGGTCAGATGATTGAGGGGCCGGGTGAATACGCGCGCGCTTTTGCGCGGCTCGAGAATCACTATTTCACCAACAACGGCTTTCTGGAATACGATGGCCAGATTCTGGCGCAGATGGACCGCATCGCCCATATCCCTGGTG
>JAGXHD010000146.1 GCA_024636395.1 Sulfitobacter sp. | reverse complement strand
CATGAACTGCACGCACAGGACCGGGATTTCACGCTCCATTATTCCGGCCGTTCTCGCGCCACGATGGGGTTTCTGGCCGACATTGCGCGCTTTGCCTGGGCTTCCCGTGTGAGGCTTCATATTTCGGACGAAGGCAGCCGCGCGGATTTCGCGGCCATTCTCCAAGATCAGCCGGATGGGACGCATCTCTATACCTGCGGTGCTGAGCATTACATGGGCGCCGTAATGGCTGCGGCTGCGCAGGCTGGGATGCCAGAAGATGCGCTGCATCTGGAGCATTTTTCCGTGCCCGAGATGCCTGACTACGAGAACTACGATTTCATATTGCGGCTCGCAAAAACAGGCCGCGATCTGTTGATCCCGGCTGACCGCGCAGCGACCGATGTCTTGGCCGAAAACGGCATCCATCTTGACGTGAAATGCGCCGACGGGCTCTGCGGCGTGTGCAAATGCGGCCTTGTGGCGGGCGATGTCGAGCACCGCGATTTCGTTCTTTCAAGCGCGCAGCGCGAGACCAGCGTGATCTTGTGCCAATCCCGCGCAGCTAAAGCGGGAGGGGTGGTCGAGGTGGATCTGTGATGTCGCCGTCCTGTCAGCTTTGCCTCTCGTTTGCGAGACGCTAAACAGGGTCAATCGTAGCCCGTCATCTCCAGATAGCCGATGCCACTATCGCTCCCGGAAACGGTGACAGGCCCCTCCCAGTAGGGCACAGACAAATCCATCCATGCTCCGGGGTTCATTGCCGACACCGTCACATCCACATCATATTCGGGCACGCGCACTTGCCAGCGTGTGGGCACCGCGTGTTCGTTGATCTGCGTGGTCTCCAGCGGCTCTGCGGTAAAGCTGCCGTTCGGCAGGGCTGTCGTTTGCCCGTCGGGCGCGATCCACGTGCCGGAGGTGAAGTAGCTGCCGTCCGCCTGCCGGAGCCTGAACCCCATCAGCTTGCGGCCCCCGTCGAAAGAGAGCGAAAACCAGTCCCATCCCGTCTGATCGGAAGCGAGCGGCTGTGACGACCACTCCCGATCGAGCCACGCCGTTCCGGTCACGGGAATTTCCCCGTCAGGCAGGCTCAACGTACCGTCCAGCGCGAAAAACGCCTGCGAGTAGTAATAGCTCGCCTGACCCTGCTCTGATTTCACCGAATAGCCGCGGTCTCCGTGGAAAATGAGCGGGCCCTGTGCGCGCAGATCCACATCATAGGCAAACTGCGCCCCGCTTGCGCGCAAGTTCAACGTATCGAAATTCGGCCCTCGCATGTGCCAATCGTCGATCCATGCCTCGAAGGGCGCGGGCGTGACCCCCGCCTGACCGATGCCGTCGCGCGCAAACCGCTCGGCGGTATAGTGCTCCGTCGCCGTGGTCACTGCCGCATGGCCCAACCAGATTTGCGGGCTGTCCCATCCTGCGGTCGCGAAGGGGGAAAGGGCGGAGCGAAAGAGCGTCCATTGTAGGCCATAGGGCGTGCCGTCGGGGCCTGTCATGTTGGCGGTGAGATACCACCACTCGATCCGGTAGTCGGGATGCGCGCCGTGATCGGCGGGGAAATTGAATTCAGGCGCCGGGGTGGGAACGGCAAACCCTTCGGCCTCCGTTCCCAAGCCGCCGAACCCCTGTGCGGCCGCGATAAGTGGGGCCGCTGCTAATAGAAAAACGCAAAGAAACAGTGATTTAACGCTCATTTGCAAACACCTTTAACAGATCGGCAGGCGGCGTGCGCGCGAGCCTGCGGGCAGGCCAAGCTGCCGCAAGCAGTGCCGCCGCCAGCGCAAACAGCCCCAAAACTGCATAATCGCGGGGGAAAACATACATTGGCAGGCGCCAGCCGAACGCTTCCACATTCACCACCGCCAGCAGCACCCAAGCCAGCGCCAGCCCCAGAGGCAGCGCGCAGGCCGTCGTGAGCACCGCCAAAACCACCGCGCGCATCAGCTCCAACTGGCCCAATCGCCGACGCGTCATCCCCAGCGCCCAAGCGGGCGCGAGCTGTGGCAGGCGCATTCCTGCAAGCGTGAGTAAGCTCATGAAGATAGCGAAGCCCGCCACGCTGAGCGTGAGCACATTGAGCGCTGCGGTGACCGTGAAGGTCCGCTCGAACACTGCCAGCGAAAAGGCCTTGATCTGGGCCTGATCAGTGATGTTGCCGGCGGGCAGGCCGAAGTCGTCCGTCAGCGCATTGCGCAGGGCCTCTGCATCATCGGTGCGCAGGCCAAATCGTAGTGCAGTTACTTGCGGGTGCAGCGTCGAGAATAGCGGCTCCGAGACGATCGCTTGACCGATTGGATTGCCGTAATCGCCGAAAACGCCTGCAATCGGCAAAACCGTCTGTGGCCCGATCCGCAGATCGTCACCGACCCAAAGCCCGGCCCGCCGTGCCAGCTGTTCATTCACGAGCAACGCATCCCCTGCCGCAACACTGTCCCAGACGTTTGGAGCGGCGGCGAGCAGGCCCCAATTATCGCGGTACGTCGCCCCGATCCGCGCGCCGTAAAGCTCGGCGGGCAGACCCGCGAGCGTTGCCTCCACCGAAAGTAGCGGGAGCACTTCGGAGGTGAGAGGGGCTGCGAATGCCTCCAGCGCGCGGGCTTGCTGCACGCTCTGCGCGCTCACGTAAATTTCCGAGGCGAGCCGCTGGTCGAGAAACCCGGTGAAGGTCAGCCTGAAGCTCGACACCATTGTGGAGACGCCCACGTTCGCCGCCATCGCCAGCAGCAACGCCATGAGCGCGAGGCTCAGCCCTGGAAGTTGCTGGCGTGTGTCCGCCCAGAACCATTGCGCCACCACGCTGCGGGCGCGCACGGAGGCCAACCATAGCATACCGTCCAACACCAAGGGCAGCGCCAGAGCAGCTCCGATCAGCAGGCAGGCAAGCAGACCGAAGCCCATCACCAGACCCTCCCCCACCAGCACCAGGATCAAAGCGGTGGCCAGCAAAGCAACGCTCACCGCCATCTGAATTTGCCGCACACGCGCGCGGTAGGTGGCCCAGGCACGCGGCTGTGCACTGGCTAGCAGAGGCATCCGGGCCACGGAGATCAATGCGCCTGTGGCCGCAATTGCCGTGCCCAGCACGCTGATCGCCAACCCCGAGAGCCACCACGCGGGCCGCAACTGCAACGCGCCCGAGACCTGCGCGCCGTACAGCCCCTTGAGTGTGGCGGCCACATCCGGGAGCAGCGTCGCCGCCACAATATAGCCGAGCGAGACGCCGAGTACCCCGCCGATGAGCGCCAACACCAGCAATTCCGAGGCCATGAGCACGATCAGGCGGCGCAACGGCATCCCCAGCGCCCGCAGCGTCCGCACCATCGCGCGCCGCTGCTCAAACGCGAGGCCGATCGCGCCGTGCACGATGAAGATGCCCACGGCAAAGCTCAGCAGACCAAAGGCGGTGAGGTTGAGATGAAAGCTGTCGGTCAGTCGGCCGACATCCGATCCCCCCTGCGCAGCGCGGCGGGTCAGATCGGGAGCGATGTTCTCAAGCGCAGGGCGCCCCACAGGCTGCTCGGGGGCGAGGATGAGGCGGTTTAGGCGACCTTGAGCGCCCAATAGGCGCTGGGCCACGAAAATATCTGTAATGGCCGTATCGGGCGCAATCGTGGGCTCGATCACCAGCGGCGCGTCGATCAATCCTTCGAGCTTTGCCGCAGTGGCCGCATTGGCGAACACAGGCTGTTCAGACAGGAATTGAGGCAGGTCCATACTGCCACCGCCGACAGGGCCCAAGCCTCCGGGCGCAGTTAGCGGATCGATCCCCACAAGCCGCACCTGCGTACCCGCAGGGCCTATTTGACCTTCGACGACGGGCCCCACAAGCCAGCCCGCGCGCCGCAGGGCGATGAATGTCTCCTGCGCGATGTCACTGCCTACGGCGGGCAGAAGCTGATCGTATTGTCCTTCGCCCAGGGTCGCGGCTGCGGCATCATAGCTCGCGCGCGCTTCGGCGTTTACGGCCTGAACTCCGGACCACAATGCCGTAGCCAGTGCCAACCCAGCCACCAGGGTAAAGAGCTGGAGCGGATTGCGCCGCCAGTGCGACCAGAGCGCCGATAGGCCTGTTGCGGTCACGCCAGCAGGCCTTGGCGCAGATGCAGATGCCGCCCCATCTGACCCGCAAGACGCGGCGAATGGGTCACCATGATCAGCGCCGCACCGGTTTGGGCCACGAGTGCGAGCATCTGGCTCATCACGTCCGCAGCGGTCGACTCATCAAGGTTGCCGGTTGGTTCGTCCGCCAATATGAGCTGTGGTCTGGCTGCCAGTGCCCGCGCGATCGCCACGCGCTGCTGTTGGCCACCGGAAAGCTGCTCGGGGTACTTGCGCAGATGCGTCGCGAGGCCGAGGGCCTTGGCGAGGTCATCGGTGCTGCCGACATCATAGGTGCCCGCGAGCCGCGCCTGAAACGCGATATTTGCCGCAATATCGAGCGAGGGTATTAAATTGAACTGTTGAAAGATGATGCCGATCCGGGTGCGACGGACTGCTGCACGCTGCGTGTCGTCCATCGCGGTGATATCTTGCCCGTCCAGTTCGATCAGGCCACTGTCGGCGGTATCGAGGCCGCCGATCAAATGCAGCAGTGTGCTTTTGCCAGAGCCGCTCTCGCCGGTGAGTGCAAGCGTCTCGCCTGCCGCGACCTCCATATCGATCCCACGCAGTACTGGAACGGACCCCTCGGCGCCGGAATACGATTTTTTGAGGTGTTTCACGTGCAGCAGCATCATCGTCTCCTTGTCGCTGACATATTGCACAGGGGCAGGATGGCCACCAGTTTCGCATTGTTCGTGGGCCATATGTCGCGGTGTGGCTGGTCAGAGGACGACAGGCCGCTAGATCACTATTCATGATGATGGTAACGCGCAGACGTCTCGCGCTCGTGGGGATTTTGATGACAACTACGCCGACGCAGGCAGAGGACAATACAATGCGGCTTGAGCCCGAGTGGGAATATGTTGCCGACACCGTTATGGGCGGCGTCTCCACGGGCGAGGTTCGCGATGTCCTCATCGCAGGACGCGACGCGGTTCAACTCACTGGGGACGTGTCGCTCGAGAACAACGGCGGCTTCATTCAGATGGCCTTCGATCTCGCGCATGGCAGTAGCCTCGATGCGTCGGGTTGGGCCGGGATCGAAATGGAGGTCTTTGGCAATGGCGAAAGCTACGAATTACGTCTGCGGACTGACCAGCTCACCCGGCCTTGGCAGTCTTTCCGGAGTGCATTTGAGGCGGGTCCGGAATGGCAGACAATCCGGATACCCTGGGGCGAGTTCGAGGCTCATAAAACCGATGCGGCCTTCGATCCCGCAAGACTGAAGCGCATGGGGATCCTTGCTATCGGATCAAAGATGCGCGCGGGGATCGCCTTATCCAGTATTCAGTTTTACCGTTGAATATCATGGGGCAGGCTCACGATCTTAAACCAGCGGATATCAGCGATATCATCCAGATGGCGCTGAGCGATCATGTGCCCTTCGCGACGATCGAAGCAGAATATGGGCTTCGGGAGAAGGAAGTGCAGGCCCTCATGCGGCGCGAGCTCAAGACGGGAAGCTATAGGGCTTGGCGCAAGCGAGTGCACACATTCGGCACACGGCGGGAGATGTATAAATGAACGATCCGCGGGACAGAGGACTTGCAGTTCCGTCGAGCCGCTTGGGGCGTCTCACGCGGCTTGGTTCTATGACGGCGGGCGTGGCGGGCAATATGGCGCTCGGTAGCATGGCCCAGCTGGGGCGTGGCAAGCGGCCCGAATGGCGCAGCCTGCTGTTAACGCCTGCCAACGTGACCCGCATTGCGGACCAATTGGCGAAGATGCGCGGCGCTGCGATGAAAATCGGGCAGCTCGTGTCGATGGACACGGGCGAAGTGTTGCCCCCGGAACTGGCGCAGATCATGGGACGTCTGCGCGACGACGCGCATTTCATGCCACCTGCACAGCTGAAAAAGGTGCTGGGAGCGCAATGGCACGCGGGGTGGCTGCGTGATTTTTCCCGGTTTGACGTGCGCCCGATCGCGGCGGCGTCCATCGGGCAGGTCCACCGGGCCCAGACGCACGACGGGCGTGATATGGCGATCAAGGTGCAATACCCCGGTGTGGCGCGCAGCATCGAGAGCGATGTGGCGAATGTAGGCGCGCTCATTCGCATGTCGGGAATGCTGCCCAAAGGCTTCGCTATTGACCCTTATTTGGCAGAGGCCGCGCGGCAACTGCACGAGGAGACGGATTATCGGCGCGAAGCAGTCTGTCTCGACCGCTTTCGCGCATTGCTGGCGGGGACAGAGGGCTTCGTGCTGCCGCAGGTCCACGCGGACTGGAGCACCGAGAGCGTCCTCGCGATGAGCTTTGTGAGCGGGCGGTCCATCGAGGAGGCGGCGACGGAGGATCAAGAGCTGCGCGATCTTATAATGGAGCGGCTCGTCAGTTTG
>JAGXHD010000145.1 GCA_024636395.1 Sulfitobacter sp. | reverse complement strand
GTACGCCGTCGTATTTTCCACCCGTCGGCTGCGTGTCCAGATGGCTGCCCACATACACGGGCAGTGCCTCCGGATCGGTCCCCTCGCGGCGGGCAAACATGTTGCCCATCTGGTCGAGCCCCATCGTGCAGCCCGCCTCCTCACACCATTTCTGAAACAGCGCGCGCCCTTCGGCGTCCGCATCCGTGAGCGTCTGGCGGTTGCTGCCCCCCGCCACGCCGGGCCCGATCTTCGCCATCTCCTCCAAGGTGTTCCACAAACGGTCGGGGTTGATCTTGAGGTTCTCTCCGGGCGCTGACATGGGCTGGCTCCTGTTCGGATGATGGGCTTGGGGTAAAATTTTTACCAATTGGTCAATGGACGATTGCCCCTGCCTTCCTGTCTGTCAAGTTCTGCTTTAGAAAGACCCGCAGCACATTTTGCATTCTGCCCATTTTCCCAGCACCCGGTGACCACTCCGTGACACAGATCCCCGTCAAGAAGCCGAGCCGCATACAGACCCGCAACCGCCGCCTGATACTCGATGCAGCGCTCGAGGTGTTCTCCACCGATGGCTACGGCGGCGCGACACTGGACGCGATCGCAAAAGGGGCGGGCCTCAGCAAGCCCAATCTTCTCTACTATTTTGACGGCAAGACTGAAATTTATGTGACCCTGCTGAGCCAACTTTTGGAGACATGGCTCGATCCTCTGATCGAGCTCAACCCCGAGGGCGATCCCGTCGAAGAACTGCTCGGATACGTCCGCAACAAGCTTGATATGGCGCTGGAATTGCCCTCCGAAAGCAAGCTTTTCGCCGGAGAAATCCTGCAAGGTGCGCCGCGCATCACCGATCATCTCAAACACGAGCTCAAGCCCCTGTTCGACAGCAAATGCCGCGTCATACAGGATTGGATCGACGCAGGACGCCTCGCCCCCGTCGACCCGGTGCATCTGATTTTCTCGATCTGGGCCACCACCCAGCACTACGCCGATTTCGGCGCGCAGATCTCGGTCTTGCTCGACGACCAGGACCCCGCCGCGCGCGCCGCAAAGCACCTCGAGCAGATGTTCCGCAGCCTGCTTGAACCCGTTAACCACTAGGTAGGTTTTCGGGCCAAGGTTTATGCTTCGTTAAGATTTGACAGCGCAATGTCAGCTTGGGTGGCGGGCTTCTTTGCATCGGAAAAGAGGCAACAATGGCATTGAACATTCCAATAAATCTGATGAGCGTGGCGGCATCGCCCGCCCAGCACACGACATATCGGGCAGATCCGACCACAGGCACAGGGGCGAGCGGTGCAATCCAGCCTGCCGCGTCAAGTGCGGGCGCACGCGGCGCCTCGACCGACGGTAGCAATGGGTATGGTCAGGGCCCCGCAGGCCAGCAGGCGCTTGCCGCAAAGAACCGCCAGCACATGAAGGCGGCTGAGGACAAGCCTCCGCCAGACAGGGCTGAGCCAAAATCCATCGTCACCGCACAGCTTGAAAATCTGCCCGGCGCGACGCTCGCAGTCTTCGGGGCGGACACTGAGCGGGCTCAACCGGAGAAAAGTCCTGAGATCGCCTCTGATATTGTAGCTCCGGAAGCCGCCCCGCAGCGCCAGTCCGAGCTTGACCGCTTCGCGCCCCCCGACCCTCTGCCGACTGCCCCAATTCTCTTGGCCGCCGAATCCTACAAGTCTGCCTCCAAAGCTGCCTGATCTTTCACTCCGCCGCCGTGGCCGCAGGGTTGTTCGGATGTGTCGTCCAGTTGGCGTACCCGTCCTGAACAATCTTGCCAGTCCGCGGATCTGTACTGCCCGCCGCCATCGGCACCATGGTGATGCAATCCTCGACCGGACAGACCTCCACGCACAGGTTGCACGCCACACATTCTGCGTCGATCACGCTGAACACGCGCTCCGGTGACATGGCGATCGCCTGATGCGAGGTGTCCTCGCAGGCCGCGAAACAGCGCCCGCAGCTGATGCAATCGTCCTGGTTGATCGAGGCTTTGGCGACGTAGTTGAGGTTGAGATACTGCCAATCGGTGGTGTTGGGCACCGCAGCACCCATGAAATCCTTGATCGAAGTGTGTCCCTTCTCGTCCATCCATTCCGAGAGCCCGCTGATCATCTCCTGCACGATCTTGAAGCCATAGGTCATCGCCGCCGTGCACACCTGCACGTTGCCACACCCCATCGTAATGTACTCCGCCGCATCGCGCCAGGTGGTGACCCCGCCGATCCCGCTGATCGGCATGCCGGCCGTCGCGGGCGCGCGTGCAATCTCACTCACCATGCTCAGCGCGATAGGCTTGACCGCTGGCCCGCAATAGCCGCCGTGACTGCCCTTGCCGTCGATGCTCGGCTCCGGGCTCATCGTATCGAGGTTGACCGAAACGATTGAATTAATCGTATTGATCAAGCTCACCGCATCCGCCCCGCCGCGACGTGCTGCCTCCGCAGGGATCCGGATATCCGTGATGTTAGGCGTCAGTTTCACGATAACCGGCTTGGAATAATACTGCTTGCACCAGCGTGTGACCATCTCGATGTATTCCGGCACCTGCCCCACAGCGGCGCCCATGCCCCTCTCTGACATGCCGTGCGGACAGCCGAAATTGAGCTCAATCCCGTCCGCGCCGGTGGCTTCCACTTTCGGCAGGATGTCCTTCCACGCCTGCTCCTCGCAGGGCACCATGATGCTCACGATCATCGCGCGGTCGGGGTAGTCCGCCTTCACGCGGGTAATCTCGTCGAGGTTGGTCTGTAAATCGCGGTCGGTGATGAGCTCGATGTTATTGAGACCGAGCACGCGGCGGTCCGCCCCGTGCACCACACCGTAGCGCGGCCCGTTTACGTTCACCACGGGCGGCCCTTCGGAGCCCAGTGTTTTCCACACGACGCCCCCCCAGCCCGCCTCGAACGCGCGGCGCACGTTGTATTCCTTGTCCGTCGGCGGCGCGGAGGCGAGCCAGAACGGATTGGGGGATTTGATCCCCAGGAAGTCGGTTGTCAGATCAGCCATTTTAAGTCTCCTCTAGGGATCACAGGCGCGCCCTGCGGACGCGAAAAAATAAGGAACGGTGCCGACATTAGGCCGCCACTTGATGGGCGGGGCAGTAATACGAGGTGCGCCCGCCCACGGTTTTCTTGGTAATCTCGCCCGCGCAACGCGTGCAGGGCACTCCAGCCTCGCGGTTGTGAATCAGCCAGTCACGGGGCAGCTTGGCGTAGACGGCGCCCGTTTCCACGACGGTTTGCAAAATCTCACGTACGGCGGAGTGCAGGCCCCCGATGCGCACCGCGTCCAGATCACAGGCCCGAACCGCCGGATCAATGCCCACGCGGTAGAGCGCTTCATCCGCCCAAAGATTGCCCACGCCCGCGAGCTTTTTCTGGCTCAGCAGGGCCGATTTTACCGCCCCCCGCGTTCCGCCCACAGCTTGCGCAAAAGCGTTGCCGCCGATGCCGAGCGCATCCGGCCCCAGCCCCTTGTCTGCGATAAAAGCGTCTACATCCGGGACCATTCGGACATACCCAAACTTGCGTGGATCGCGGAAATGCAGCCGCGTGCCGCCGTCGAAAACCACGCTCAGCCGCGCGTATTTCGGGGTATCCTCCCCCGCTTGCGTCACCCGGATAGAACCTGCCATGCCCAAATGGATATGCAGCCAGGGTCCATCTGCCGACCCCACAAAAATATACTTCCCATGCCGATGCGTGCGCGTGAATTGTGTGCCGGTCAGCCCCGCGCGCTCGGCTTCGCTCGGCAGTTCCACGTGGCTAATCTCGCCCAGCGCGAAGCTTTGGATCGTCCGGTTGAGCACGCCGTCCGCGATGCGTCGCCGCGCCGCTTCCGCTTCGGGAAGCTCAGGCATTCGCACTCAGCGCTGCATGGATATGCATCGCCGCATCGCGCCCCTCGGCCACAGCTGTCACGGTCAGATCATCACCGCCGGTGGCACAATCGCCCCCCGCCCAGACCCGGTCCAGAGACGTGCGCCCCTGTGCATCCACAGCGATCCGCCCGCCAGCTAGATCCGGTAGTCCCTCTCCCTCCAGCGTCTGCCCGATCGCCCTGAATACCTGATCCGCCGTCAGCCGCAGGGTCTGGCCCGTGGGCGCCATATCGTCCCCGACGTACTCGAATTCGATCTCACGCACCGCGCCGTTGCCGATCACCGCTTTGGGCACGGCATGCGTCACGATACGCACCCCCTTGGAGGCCGCCAGATCCTGCTCGAAAACACTGGCGTTCATCCGCTCGCGCCCGCGGCGATACACGAGCGTGACGTTGAGAGCGCCAAGCAACTTCGACTGCACCGCCGCATCCACCGCCGTCATGCCGCCCCCGATCACAACCACATCGCGGCCCACGGGCACGCTGCCCATATCGCCTGCCTGCCGTAGATCAGCGATGAAATCCACCGCATCCAGCACGCCGTCCTTATCCGCACCCTCGACGCCCAGATCGTTCAC
The DNA here is from genome assembly GCA_024636395.1 of Sulfitobacter sp. Classification (GTDB taxonomy): domain Bacteria; phylum Pseudomonadota; class Alphaproteobacteria; order Rhodobacterales; family Rhodobacteraceae; genus JAGXHD01. Next base: position 1,029 of record JAGXHD010000145.1, on the reverse strand, counting down.
GCCGCCCAGACCCATGCCCAGAAACACCGCATCAAATTCCGCCCGTAGCCCTTCAAGGCTCAGATCAGGACCCAGCGCGCGGCCCGTCTCAACCGTGATCCCACCGATCTTCAGCAACCAGTCCACTTCGCCCTGCGCAAATCCATCGGGCGTCTTGTAGGCCGCGATGCCGTATTCATTGAGACCACCCGCCTTGGGCTGCGCATCATAAACCTTTACATCATGCCCCAGCATCGCCAGCCGATGCGCTGCCGAAAGGCCCGCAGGTCCGGCCCCCACGACCGCGACGCGCTTGCCCGTGGGCTCCGCACGCACGAAGGGATGCACGCCCTGTTCCTGCAGATGATCAGTGGCATAGCGCTGCAACTGCCCGATCAGCACAGGCTTGCCCTCGGCTTCCTCGCGCACGCAGGCCTGCTCACAGAGCTGCTCTGTGGGGCAGACGCGAGCGCACATGCCGCCCATGATGTTCTGGCTCAGGATCGTTTTCGCCGCCGCATCGGGCGTACCCGTAGCGATCTGGCGGATGAACAGCGGGATATCGATGTCGGTGGGGCATGCCGTAATGCAAGGCGCGTCATGACAGAAGTAACAGCGATCCGCCGCCACCAGCGCCTCATGCGCGCCGAGCGGCGGATGCAGATCGGAAAAAAGCTCCGCATAAGCCTCGGGCGCAAGGCGCCCCGCCACTACACCCGCCTCGAAAACCTTGTCCACCATCTTTAGATCCTCTGCCAAATCACGTCATTGAAAGAACGCTGGCACAGGTCTATTTTTTTATCAACTGGTAAAAATTAACCGGAGCCGCAAGAATCGGATCACCGCCCAAATTTAAGGCATGCGGTCAGTCTGCCACTGCAATGGCCTCCACCAGCTCCAACACCTTCGGCCCCACCGCACCCACGATCCGGGTGACCCCGTCGCGGTTGGGATGGATGCCGTCCGCCTGAAACCATTTGCGCGCCAATACAGGATCCATTGAGGCGCCATCCTCGCTCAGCCCCGCAAAAAAGCTCTCGAGATAGACCC
>JAGXHD010000144.1 GCA_024636395.1 Sulfitobacter sp. | reverse complement strand
GGTCATGCCGGCACACTCGATCCCGATGCCACCGGCGTCCTTGCGATTGCGTTGGGCGAGGCCACGAAAACCGTTCCTTTCATCACCGATGCGCTAAAGGCCTACGAGTTTACAGTCCGCCTCGGAGCCGCGACCAACACCGATGATCTTGAGGGCGAGGTGATCGCTACATCCGATCTGCGGCCCGACGATGCGGCGATCAAGGAAGCGCTTCACGCTTTTGTGGGTGATATCGAACAGGTACCGCCACAGTTTTCTGCGGTGAAGGTCGACGGGGAGCGCGCTTATAAACGCGCCCGCGACGGCGAGACGATGGAGATCGCCGCGCGCCCGCTCTTCGTCGAAAGCCTGATCATGCTCGATCGCCCCGATGCCGATCATGTCACGCTTGAAATGGTCTGCGGTAAGGGGGGCTATGTCCGCTCCATCGCACGCGATCTGGGCGAAGTTCTGGGCTGCAAGGGCCATGTGCGCGAGCTCCGGCGCACCTGGTCCGGCCCTTTCGAGATCGCGCATGCCGTGACGCTGGCGCAGGTTGAGGAAATGGCGAAAACGCCAGCACTCGATGCCTATCTAGGCCCACTTGAGCTGGGACTGCAGGATCTGCCCGAGGTCGCGGCCAGCGCAGAGGGCGCAGTCAAACTGCGCAATGGAAATCCCGGCATGGTTTTTGCCAAGGATGTGGAATACGGCGAGGAATGTTGGGCCTCACACGAGGGCCGCGCTGTCGCGGTGGGTGTTTTCCGCTCCGGCGAATTGCATCCCTCTCGCGTGTTCAATCTCCCCGACTGACCACGACCATTGTTACAATCGGTTGCGATTCTCACGCCGCTGTCACCGTGGCGCGCGATTTGTGTCATGCATTGTTTCAAAACGGATGCCTCCTTTCATCCTTCCGTGAGGCCCCTGCACAGGCCCTGATTTTGGCTGCATTCTGGTATCAACAAAAAAACAGACAGTCCCAACGGGAGATCCGATCCATGAAACACACAGTCTTTACGCTGCTGAGCGCCGGTGCCCTCGCAACCATCGCTTTCGATGTCTACGGTCAGGGCGTCAGCCCGGCGATCGGCATGGCGCAGTTGGCCCCCGTAGGCCTCGCCACCAGCACGCTTCAAACGGTTTTTGGCAGCAGCCCGGCGGGCCTTGCCTACCTGCTGCATATGATCACGGGCTTGGTGTTCTATGTTCTGGGTTACTACCTTGTGGCGCGCCCGCTGCAACGCTCCGTGCTGCCCCGTCTGCACTGGAGCGTTACGGCAGTGCTCTACGGTATCGCGCTCTGGGTCTTCGCTCTCTATATCATGGCGCATCTGGTGGCAGGCCTTCCTCCCTTCCTGAACTTTACCGGTATCACCTATGTCGCCCTCTACGGCCATATCCTGTACGCGATTGTCGCCGCCTGGGTGATCGAGGCGCAGGGCCTGTCGTTCAGCTTTACGCGCCGCAACGTGCCGACCACCCGCTGAAACCTGCAAGCCCCTGAGAGCCGCCGCATGAATCTGCCGCATGCGGTGGTTTGCTTCTCCGACGCCCTCTGGCACAAGCGCTCCATGATCACCCGAAGCCATATCAAGGGCGACGCGCCCTCCACTGCCGTCTATTCGGACTGCGAGCGCTTTCGCTACAGCCTCACCCGGGTCTGGGATATTGAGGCGCGAAGGGTCGCTTTCGTAATGCTCAATCCCTCCACCGCGACGGAAGAGCAGAACGATCCAACCATCCACCGCTGCGAACAGCGCGCGCGCAGGTTGGGGTTTGGCGGATTTTGCGCGGTCAATCTCTTTGCCCTGCGCGCGACCGATCCGCGCGATATGAAAGTTGCCGACGACCCCACAGGACCGGACAACGCGCAGGCGATCAGCGGGGCGGCGCGCTGGGCCGATACGGTGATCGCCGCATGGGGCGTGCATGGCGCACATCGCGGAGCGGGGCCAGCTACGGCGGCCCAGCTGAGGGTTGAGGGCCGCACGCTCCATCACCTCGGCCTGACAAAGGCAGGGCACCCGCGGCATCCGCTCTACCTGCCCTACAGCGCCGAGCCGCAGATATGGACAGCGACCGACTGAGCCGCAGCGCTGGTCACCGGACGTTAACCTTTTTCACCATAGTGTTTTGACGGGGTGCAGCACATCTGCGCTTATCAAGCATCCGCGCGTTTGCGTGAAATATTGGATCAGTTGGTATGTTGTGGTTAGCCGGATTGATGGGATTGATGGCAGTCGGTGCCGCGGCCTTCGTGGACCCGCAATCGGGCGCAGGCGACGATGAAAGCGCCGAACCTTTACAACAGCAGGACGATGCTGCCTCCCACGATAGTCTGATCGCCACAACTGACATTCCCGAAGACAATATCGAGCCGTACTACGACCCGCGCGGCGGCGATGACGCGGCTATTCTGGGACCCGGAAACGTATCCGACGCCGACCGTGTATCGCTCACGGATGGCACCGACGGCGATGATACGCTTGACGGGAACGATGGCAATGACAGGCTGCGCGGCCTCGATGGAGCCGACACCCTCCGTGGCGGCTTGGGCAATGACGAGCTGCGCGGCGACGACGGCGACGACATCCTTGAGGGCGACGCAGGGAACGACACGCTGCACGGCCAGGACGGCAGCGATGTCATGCACGGCGGTGACGAGGACGACGTGCTGTTCGGCCATAACGAGGATGACTTCCTGTTCGGGGATCTGGGCAACGATCTGCTTCAGGGATCTGCGGGAAATGATCGGCTCGAGGGCGGTACCGGTGACGATACGCTGAGCGGCGGGCTGGATGACGATACCCTAACCGGTGGCGCCGGAGCCGATGTTCTGTTCGGCGGCTGGGGCAATGATGTACTTAACGGCGTGATGCGCACGGCTGCGGGTGGCGATGCGGACAGCGCCGATTTCCTCAATGGTGGCGGCGGCGATGATATCATCATCACGGGTGCCGGTGATATCGTGACCGGCGGTGAGGGGGCCGACCAGATCTTTCTGGGAGACTGGCCGGCCTCCGGCGAAGCAGCAAAGATCACGGATTACAGCAGTGCCGAAGATAGTTTGGTGCTCGTTTGGGACGATAGTCCGGGCGACAGTCAGGAGCCTCTGATTTCCCTGACACCAGATCCCGAGGCCACAGGCCAGACACTTGTAATGATGAACGGCTCGATCGTCGCGGTCGTGAACGGAAGCGATCTGGAGCCCGGCGATATCGCTCTGATCCCGCTGAGCACAGCCACGATGGTGGGTCTTGCTCTGGCCTAGGTCCACCGGTCTGGGCGTCCCTGAGAGATTTAGCCTTTACCCTCGCTGCCAAACCCGCCTATACGCGCCCATCGTCGGCCTTCGGCTGCGATTCCTCCATGGGCCTGAGCTGGACGACATCCCGGCCTGCGCCATCCCGATTAACCCTTTGACAAGGAGACCCCGATGTCGATTACGAAAGAAGAAAAAACACGCATCATGAGCGAATTTGGCGCCAAAGAAGGCGATACAGGTTCACCCGAAGTTCAGGTTGCCGTTCTCAGCTCCCGCATCGCGACGCTGACAGAGCATTTCAAAACTCATAAAAAAGACAACCACGGCCGCCGTGGCTTGCTCAAAATGGTCGCAACGCGCCGCAAACTTCTGGACTACGTAAAGTCCAAAGACGACGCACGTTATCAGGATCTGATCAAGCGTCTGGGCCTGCGCCGCTAAGCGCCGCCCACGAAAATTATCTCGGACCAAACCGCGCCTTTCAAAGGGCGCGGTTTTTTCTTGTGGAGCTAGATCTGCGGCGTCGCCACCGCAATTGGATCCCCGCGCGCCTCGATCGCTTCGGCGGCATCGAGCAGAATATCCTCCCGGTAGCGCCCGCCAATCAGCTGGGCCCCCATCGGAACAAGGCCCATATCACTCTGTACAAACCCGGTGAACACCGACATCCCGGGCAGCCCCATCAGCGGTAGACCCACCTGTGTCAGCTGCGCCTCCATCACCCTCGGAAAGTCCTCGAGGTCCAGCAGGTCGGGGAACGGCGGCTCCGCGGAGACGGGACAGATGAACACGGGATATTTTTGCAAAAACATCTGCCAATCCCGCAAAAAACCCAACCGCGCCTGTAGGGCATCGAGCACCTCGTTGAGTTCTGGCACGGCAGTGAGTTTGTGCATCTCCGCCAGCACATGATTGGCATCGGGATCATCCTCCTGCTCCACCGCCGCCTGCGCGCCCCGCGCCATTTCCGCCAGCCAAAGCTGCGCCTGGCACCGGGCCGGGGCGCGAAAAGGCGGGCTGTCGACCTCGGTAATTTCCCATCCTGCATCCTGCAATCGCGCGGCAGCAGCGCGCAGCGCGCTTTCCACCAAAGGGTGCGTCTGCATCCCTTCAGGCGCTACACACAGCGCCGCACGCTTAGGATACGCACCCCCGTCGAGGGGTGCTGGTACATACCACGGGTCGCGTATATCCGCCTGTGCCATGACTTCCAACGACAGGCGCACATCGCGCACCGACCGCGCATGCGGTCCCGACACCGCCATTAGCTGTGCACCGATATGCCGGTCCGGGCTGGAGCCGTTCCATGCCGAAACGCGGCCCATCGTGGGCCGGATCCCCTGCAACCCGCAAGCGTAGGCCGGATAGCGGATCGAGCCGCCTATATCGGTGCCGTGCCCGATCGCGCCGATCCCTGCCGCCGTCGCAGATGCCGCGCCGCCGGACGATCCACCGGGGGTAATGCGGGAATTATGCGGATTTTTCGTGTGCCCGTGCAGCGAGTTGCGGGTAAACCAGCGCAGCGAAAAGGCAGGTGTGTTCGTCCGTCCGACGATGACAGCACCCGCATGACGCATGTTTGCGACCACCGGATTATCATGTGCCGCGATCAGTCCCTTTTGGATACGCAGCCCGTTGGTAGTCGCATGGCCCGCCTGGTCGACGTTTTCCTTCGTGGTGACAGGCACTCCAGCCATGGGCCCGAGCGCATCGCCCCGCGCCCGCGCCGCATCCACAGCATCGGCAGCAGCCAACGCGGCCTCGTCATCGCGCGCCACCACCGCGTTGATCGCCGGGTTCACCGCGTCCATGCGCGTCAGTGTCGCCTCGACCACCTCTCGGGCGCTCAGGCTCCCGTCCTTGATCCTTGCCGCAACCGCAACCCCGTCCAATTCCCAAAGCGCCATAGTCTCTCTCCCTGTTTGCGCCAGCGTTGCATGAAGCCTGCGCTTGGGCAATCCTGCCCGCACCATCCGCGGACAACCCAAATGCAAATGTCCGGTAAATTTGCGCCACCCCTGGCCGCGCCGCAGAATGGGAGGATTACATTTCGCGCCCAAGCCCGTAAGAGGAGGACGCAAACCGCCCACACCCTCTCAAGGATCTCGCCATGACAGAAGCTCCGGACGTCACTCAACTGCTTGCCAATGCCGATGCCGTCGCCAAAAACCCCGATGCGGATACCTCCGAAATCGAGACGACAGTCGTTGAGACCGTTTCGGCGTTCGAGGCCCGCCTCCAGCACCATTTCGCGCGCGGTCCGTTCTTCGTGAAATTGCGCAACAGGCTGGTGGCGGAGGGCCATACCACGCTCGCACAAACGGTCTACCATTATTACCTCGCTGCAAACGTGCTTAAACACGGTGGCGGCAAGAGCCTCCGAGAGCTGGAGAAAAGCACCGATCAGCCATTCACCCTTCAGGACGAGGCCGGGAAAGCCCTGATCGATGTGACTGCAGACGGGTTCTTGCCCGGGCTGGTTGAGGCACTCGGTCAGGCACGATCGATTCTGGAAGGATAGCCACTTGCATCACCCGCACGCGAGAGCCCGACTTGGAGTGACCACCGTAGCGCAAGTCGCAGCGGCATAAGGCGAGCGCCGATAGCGGAGCGCATATGAGCTTTGGCAGCGGGCAGCATAGGTGTCCCAGATCGTTCCTGAGCGAGGAGATGGTGTTGGAGGCGTCGATCCCAGCGCTTGCGCGCCGATTTTGATGCTGCACAAGGAGCGCTGCCGCTTTGTGCAGACGCTCATGATGCAGGCGGCGGCCGCTCGTCCCGCGAGGTATCGGACCCTCTGGATGAACTTGCGCAGATGCTGAAGCCGGATCTGGTCAACGGGTTTTCCGATAGCATCCGGCAGCACGCGATCGCTTCCATTCTTGGGATAGCCTCCACTGATAAGGCGCGTTTCGAGCAGATCACACCGGTCATCCAGCAGATTCTGGAACCTTGGCTCCCGCTGTGCGAACTCAAGCGCGTTCAAGACATCTTCGCGGAGGCCCTGTCGCTCATGGACTGACCTTCCACGGTCGACAGCGCCCCGTCGCTGCTTGGAGATTTGCTGGCGGTCGCACTCGTGCTTTACAGCGCGAGCTTCAACATGTCGCACGCGCTGGTCAACAGCCTGCACTGGGTGCTCACCCGCCCGGCCGAGGAGCGCCGTGGCATCGTACAACCTGACTGGATCGAGCATCACCTCAAGGAGCTTCTGGCGCTGTGCAGCGGTCCGAAAAACATCCACATGATCACCCGGCATAATTTACAAACCGGAGAACTGGCCCTGACATCGGGTGACACCACACGGTTGGTCGTGCAGAGTCTCAATCACCAGACTTCGGCCGGAACGGGACATATCTCATGCGGGCACGGGCTGGATCGGTGCATCGGAGCTGCCCTGTCGTGCGGCGATATCGAGGGCCGCTTCGAGGTGGAAATCGATCCGCAAGCAGATACGCTCGAGGTCGCCACGACGTGGAAAAAGGCAAAAGCCGAGATACCGTTCAGATTTCCGGCACATTTGTCCCGGCAACAGCCGGGCTTTGGCTGCGCGAGTTGCAGGTAGCGCTGCAGTCAATTGCGGGCACATCGTTTCTGCGGCTTGGCCTGCCCCGCACAGGCCCGCGCCGCTACGATCACCATCGTTGCCATGCCGTTGCAGCCTGCGTATTCGCCGGTGTCGATGATAACGCCTGTCTCGTGATCGACGGCGAAGGGGAGGTTGGCGCCGTCCCCTCCTACGCGCTGCGCGACCGCTGGCTCAAGCGTCTCTGGCAGCCCTTGGGGGCCAGGGGGTCTCGGCACGTTCCACGCCCGGCTAATACAGATGTGAGGCTTTGACTGGCGGCTGGGTGAGAAATGGAAATTGAAGGGGCTGGCGGCCTACGGAACAGTCCAGCCCGCCATCAGGGACGCATTGGGAGCTGTCCTGATCGCCGACCGGGGTCGCTTGCGGTTCGCCGATGAGGCGTTGCTCAGGCGCATACTCGAGCGTTTCGGCCCTCTTGCCCGCGCGCGCGGCGGGGATGTGATGCCGGCGGGCAGATCTCGCGGCCAGCGGGCAGGCCGCCTACGCCCTCCTGACCGACCAGATCCTCGCAGACTGCGAGAAAGACGCGTCCGGACATCTGATCCCGAGCGGCGGGTGCGCGTTGAACTCATCCTACAACGGGACAATCGCGAGCCGGACCGGATTTGACCGCGTGTTCGTACCACCGGCACCTGCAGACGACGGAAACGCCAGCGGCGCGGCGATCCTGAGCTGGATGGAAACGACCGGCACCGCGCGGATCCAGGCCGGGAACAGCTCCGCTTATGTGGGGTCTCGCCCCTCAGCGCGCACGATCGAAACGCTCGCGTCCGGTCGGAGGTTCGCGCGCATCCGCCACGTCTCGCTGGACAGTGCCGCACAGGCGGCCCGCTGCCTCGCGGACGGTCAGATTGTCGGCGTCATGCGCGGCCGCGCGGAGTTCGGGCCCAGAGCGCTCGGCCACCGCTCCATTCTGGCCAATCCACCTGGCGCCTAGATGAAAGACCGGATCAATCGCGAGGTCAAAGGGCGCGAAAGCTACCGCCCTTTCGCTCCCGTAATCGCAGCGGAGCACACCGGCGAGTGGTTTGACCGTCCGCAGCCCTCTCCCCATATGTCGGTGACACTGTCGTGGCACGCGGACGAGGGGATCTGGTACCCGCC
>JAGXHD010000143.1 GCA_024636395.1 Sulfitobacter sp. | reverse complement strand
CTGACCTCGCGCACACTGGCGCCGCTGACGCAACTCGCGGGCACTATGGCGCGATGGGGCAACGTTAAATCCGCGCTCGACGGACTGGAACATATCGCGGGGTCCGAGCAGGACGCTGCCGCAGGCCGGACCTACATGCGCCGCGACGCGCTGACCGGAAATTTCGAGCTGCGCGATATTACTTTCCGCTATAGCGAGGACGGCGCTCCGACGTTGGAACTGCCGGGCATCAATATCTTGCCGGGCCAGCGTGTGGCGATCCTTGGCGCCAATGGCTCCGGCAAATCGTCGCTGCTCAAGGTGTTGAGCGGTCTTTATGCCCCCACCAAAGGCCGTGTGCTCATTGACGGGACCGAGATGACGCAGATCGACCCGCGCGATCTGCGCCGCCTGATCGGCTATTTGGGCCAGGACGTGCGCCTGTTTACCGGGACGTTGCGAGACAACCTCAATCTCACGATGCTGGAGCGGGACGATACGCGCCTGATGGACGCGCTCGATTTTGCGGGCCTTGGCGATTTTGTCCGCTCCCATCCCAAGGGCCTCGATCTGGAGATCCTCGATGCAGGTGGCGGGCTCTCTATCGGGCAGCGCCAATCTATCGGCTGGGCAAGGCTTTGGCTGCAAAACCCTCAGGTCTGCCTGCTCGATGAGCCGACGGCGGCGCTGGACCAGAAGCTGGAGACAGCGCTTGTCAAGCGTCTCGAGACGTGGATCGCCGGGCGCACCGCCGTGATCGCGACGCACCGCGCGCCCATTCTGGCGCTGACAACCCGCACGATCATTCTGCACAATGGCCGGCTGAGCATCGATGGCCCGAAAGACCAAGTCCTCGCGCATCTTACCGCCATCAACGGAGGTGCCGCATGAGCGCTGCCATGGATACGCATATCGCCCGTCAAATGCGCGGCCCCTCGATGGTCGTCTGGTTGAGCGCCGGGACGCTCATAGTGTTCCTGGTCTGGGCGTTCTTCGCCTGGATCGATGAGATCGTGCGCGCAGAAGGATCGATGATTTCCAGCTCACGGCCCCAGATCATCCAGAACCTAGAGGGCGGCATTCTGGCCGAGCTTGCCGTGGGCGAGGGCGATATCGTGGAGGCGGGCGATGTGTTGGCGCGCCTGCATAACACGGGCTTCCAGTCTTCCGTCGATGATCTGCGTGACCAGATCAGCGCTTTCGAGATCCGCCGTGTGCGTCTCGAGGCGGAAATGGAAGGTGCGTTCGAGTTTGACGTGACTGCCGAATGGCGCGATCGCACCCCCGATATCGTCGCCTCCGAGGCGGCGCTGCTGGAAGCGCGGCAATCCGACTACGTGAGTTCAGTGGATGGAGCGGAGCGGGTGCTGGTGGAGGCGCAGCGGGAGCGCGACCTGATGGATGCGCTGCTGAAAAACAAGATCGTTTCGATGATCGAGGCGACCCGTGCGCGCAAGGCATTTGCCGATGCCAAGATCAAATACGATCAGGTCGTCACCGGCACGCAGCTGGAGCGCGCGCAGGAATATTCAGACGTGCTCAAGGAGCTGTCCACCCTGCGCCAGAACCTCAGGGCGAGCACCGACCAGCTTGACCGGACCGTGTTGCACAGCCCGATGCGCGGGATCGTTAACAATCTCAACGTGACCACGATCGGTGGTGTCGTGCGCCCCGGTGAGGAAATTCTCCAGATCATCCCGCTCGACGAGGAGCTTTTCGTCGAGGCACGCGTTCGGCCGGAGGACATCGCGGGCGTGCGCCCCGGTCAGGAAGCCACGGTTAAACTCTCGGCTTATGATTACACCATCTATGGCACGCTGAAGGGCGAAGTGAAGCTCATCTCGGCGGATGTGTTCAAGGACGAGCGCGCGCGCGATCCCGACGGCGATCCGCACTACAAGGTGACGGTCGCTGTCGATACGGAAAACCTCACCGCGCGGCAGACCGAATTGCAGATCCGCCCCGGCATGCAAGCCAGCGTGGAGCTGCACACAGGCTCCAAGACGGTGCTGCAATACCTTTTGAAGCCGCTCTATAAATCCAAGCAGGCGCTGCGCGAGCCTTAAGCGGCGGTATCGAGCCAGATCGTCACTGGCCCGTCATTGACCAGCGCCACGGACATATCCGCGCCGAACCTGCCTGTCTGAACGGGCACATCCAGATCACGTAGAGCCTGTGCGAACCCCAGATAGAGCGCTTCGGCCTGCTCCGGTTTTGCCGCGTAGGAAAAGCCAGGGCGCGTGCCGCGCGATGTGTCGGCGGCTAGGGTGAACTGGCTGACGACCAAGGCCGCACCGCCGGTTTGGGCGAGGCTCAGGTTCATCTTGCCTGCCTCGTCCTTGAACAAACGCAGCTTCGAGATCTTGAGCGCAAGGGCCTGTGCGGTCTCGGGGCTGTCGTCCGGCATTGCGCAGACGAAGATCGTGAGCCCCGCACGGATCTCGCCGATCACCTCTCCCTCCACGCTCACACTGGCATGCGTCACCCGCTGCAGGAGCGCCCTCATGCGTCGTGCCAGCGAATGATGTCGCTTGGGTCAGCGCGCTCGGTGCGGAACTGGTTCGCCGGCGCGTCGGGATCAGCATAGCCCAACGAGATAGCGCAAAGGATCAGGCGGTCGTCGGCGATGCCCAGATGCTCCTTCAGAAGCGGGGCATAGGCGGCGATGGCGGCCTGTGGGATCGTGGCGATGCCAAGGGCCGTCGCGGCCAGCGTGAAGGCGGCGACGAAGCCGCCAGTATCCATCGCGCCATACGGGCCGAGCTCTGCGGGAGAGTGGATGATCGCCACATGCGGCGCGTCGAAAAACGCGTAATTGCGCATCATCTGAGCGGCGCGGCCGGCGCGATCCGATTTCTTGATGCCCACGGCATCATAGAGCTGGAAGCCGCAGGTGCGACGACGATCGGAGTAGGCGCCGGTGTATGTGGAAGGCCACTCCAGATCGGGGGCAGGAGGCGTGCCCGCCAGCGCCGTCTCCGTCAACTTGACGCGCAGGCGGTCTGTGGCAGTTCCGCGTGTAATCTCGACCTGCCAGGGCTGCGCGTTGCACCACGAGGGCACTTGGCGCGCGCTGCGCACGATGCGCGCAAGATCGGCCTGCGGCACGGGCTCCGGCAGGAAAGCGCGGCACGAATAGCGCGCTGTGTGGATCTGGTCGAGCGTGTCGATCTGGCTCATGTCTTATCCATTCTGTGCATAGAGAAAGCCCACACCGGCGGCGATGATAAGCCCTGCGATGACGGCGAATGCGATCTTGATCGCGGAATAGGGCCGCTCCCCCTGAACACGGCCTGTGCGGCCGTTCACAACGAAACGGTAGGATTTGCCGCGATATTTGTACGCAGCAAGCCAGACCGGGAGCAAGATGTGCTTGAAGGTGGTATCCGTCACGGCCACATCCATTGAGTGGATGCGCTGGCGGTCGCCGCCGATGTCGAATTTGATGTCGCGCTGGATCATCGCGTCCATCTTCGCGCGGGCCTCGGCAAAGCCTTCATCAAGCGCGACGGTATAGCCCTCCGCGCGAAAGCCGGCGAGATATTCGGGAGCGTAGGGTTCCAGGGCCGCCAGATCCCAGGGCTCCAGCGCGTCGGTGAACCGCTTGGGAAGCGACCGCGAACCGAGCACCAATACATCGTCGAAAAACCGCGCCACGCGCCCCGACGCACCGCGCCAGCGCACCTTGGCGACGCGCACCTGTTGTCGTTTACCGTCGCGCGTTACGGTGCGGGTCTCGTAATAGACCGTGCCGCGCTCGCCGGTGTAGCGCGTCTCGGTCTGGGCATCGTAGGTCCAGTAAGGGACGTAGATGCCGTCCATCTCGCGGCCCTTCCTAGCGTAGGCTTGCAGGCCGTTCGGCGCAAACCACAGACCGCCGAGCCAATCTTTCATCGCGTCGCGCGCGGTTTCCTGCGCCAGCGCGAAGGGCAGCACCGCTCGCGGCTTGATATGGCGGTGTACGCCCGTATCGACCACCACTGGGGTCGCGCAAAAAGGACATTCCGTGGCCTGCGTGTTGGGATCAAGCTCGACCTGTGCGGCGCAATTGGGGCATTGGCTGACCCGTGTTTCCTCCATTTCGGTGGCATCGAGCGTCTGCGCAATCCCCCGCCCTAAATCAAGCTCCGCTACGGCGCGTGCCTTGGTCCAGACGGTTCCGATGGGTTCGACATGGCCGCAATGATCGCATTTCAGATCGCCACTTGCCGGCTCGAACCGCAGATCGCTGCCACAGGTATCGCAGGGAAAGCGGTGCTCTTGGAGGACGGGAGCGAGCCCGAAATCTGGGGGCTTGTCGGGCAAGGGGTGGCCTTTGCGGTTGTTGGATTGGCCCTGACCTTCATCCCTGCGCCCCACAGGGTCAAGGGGGCTTACAAAAACCGGTGCAAGGCCTTCGGGGCCATGATGCGCAGGGCGTTGTCGCGCAGCCTGACGTGGCGCCAGATGTGAAATGCGGCATGGCCTGCAATAACCACGCCCAGCAGGTAGAACTGGTAGATATGCAGCGTGCCGACGAGATCGTGGGCGCGCTGCCAGCCCATGGCCGGGGCAAAGGGCAGCCACAGGCCTGCCCTGATCTGGACGACCGAAGTCAGCCCTAACAGAAAACCGCCGAGCGCCACAAGAAACAGCCCCCAAACGATCGTCAGATGTAGCGGCTTATGAACCAAACGTGCCCAGCCCTGCAACTTCGGCCCCGGACGCGAGGCCAGCCCGCGCCGCATCACGTCGGCGGTCCATAGCAGGCAGATCGACACGAACACCAGCGCCAGATTGGAATGCAACGCAAACCACCCTCTGCCCATCGGGACCACCACATCGGGCGTGACCAACATAAACCAAACGAACAGTGGGATCATGAGGCCATGGGTCCATTTGAGGACGGTACGGCGGTGCGGTCTGGTGAGAGTGGGGCGCTTCATACGCAAAGGAACGTGACGCGGGAGCGTAGAGTTTCAACCCGGCTGCGGGACATGGGCCACGATGCGCAGCTCGATCAACGCACCGGGCCTGCGCAGTCCGGCGACTTCCACAGCGGTCCAGGCAGGCAGAGGCACGCCCAGCACCTCGCGCAGGATTGTGTCAACCGCGTCAAAGTGATCGCGCAAGCCGATATGATAACTGGTGATTTCCACCACGCTTTGGGCATCCGCGTCCGCTGAGGCAAGGATTTCGCAGGCTTTGTGCAGCGCATTGCGCGTTTGGGTGGCTGCATCTACGGGCATCACGCCCTGTGTGTCCGCGCCGGTGGCACCTGTCAGGAACAACAGATCACCTGCACGCACGGCGGGGGAGAAACCGCTTGCCGCGACGGCTTGGGCCCGCGCGGGCGGGAAAACGACATCACGCATCAGGATCGGACATCGGGATCAAACATGGGCCGCGCCCACCTCAGGCGTCGGGGGGAGGCGGAGGGAGCACGGTGAACAGTTGCGCCAGTTCCATCACGTCCTCAGCGCGCTTCCATCCATCCTGACCGGGGGTCCAGACGAATGTGGTCCGGGTCAGCGCGCCCTCGGAAGCCTTGCGTCCCATCGCGGCCTTGGAGAAGGGGCCGGAGGTCTGGCCTGCCTCGGCGATGTGCCAGACATGCTCGACCGGCGGAGGCGGCGGCGCGGCGATCCGGGCCGCTGGAGCGGCGCCCCAAGGCCCCGCTGCGGCAGCCTGTGTACCGATCTGCATGCCGAGGCCCGCGCCCAATCCCGCCTGAATGGACGCCGCGCCCGCTCCATCGCGGCCCAGCCCTTCGGCCGCCTGAAATTGCATATACTCATTGAGATTTCCGATCACCCCCATCGAGGAGCGCTTGTCGAGCACCTCTTCTACTGCCGACGGCAGCGAGATATTCTCGACGTAAAGCTCCGGCAGGGCGAGGCCATATTCAGCCAGCTGTGCTTCGATCTCGCCGCCGATGATCTCGCCCAGCTCGCGGCTGTTGGCGGCCATGTCGAGCACGGGAATCTGCGCGCGCGCAAAGGTGCGGGAAAATTCCTGCACGATGATGTTGCGGATCTGGTAGCTGATCTCGTCCATCGTAAATTCGCCGTCGGTGCCGACGATCTCGCGCATGAACAGCGCTGGATCTATTACTCGCACGGAGTAGGTGCCGAAGGCGCGCAGGCGCACGGGACCAAATTCCGGATCGCGCACGATCACGGGGTTTTTGGTACCCCATTTGAGATTGCTGAAGCGCGTCGTGTTAACGAAATAGATCTCGGACTTGAACGGCGATTTGAACCCGTGGTCCCAATGCTGGAGCGTGGTCATGATCGGCATGTTGTTTGTCTCTAGCATATAGAGCCCTGGCGTGAACACATCCGCGAGCTGGCCCTCATGGATGAAAACCGCCGCCTGTCCCTCGCGCACCGTGAGCTTGGCGCCGTACTTGATTTCATGCGCCTCCCGCTCGAAACGCCACACGAGCGTATCGCGGGTGTCGTCGGTCCAGTGAATGACGTCGATGAATTCGCCGGAGAGGAAGCCGAAAATGCTCATGGTATGTCCTTCAGGAATGCGTTGAGGTCAAAGTAAGTCCGGCTCGGTGCCTAATCAAGCCAATCCGCGTGGCGCGGTGGGGCCGACCCATCACACGGGTCCGCCGCCCGTCAGCTCGGCGGCGATGGTCTGGATCGTGTCGCGGGCTTCATCGGCGGTCATACCGGGGCTCAGGCGCGGGTCGTAGAGCATCTGAAGCAACAGCTCGTCGTGGCGGGTCAGCAGAGCGAATTCATCGTCGTCGTTGAAGATCGAGGGGCGCGCGGAGGGGCTGTCGTTTGCCAGCCCCATGCCCTGTGCGAGCTCTTCGTGGATGCACGACAATCGCAGAAGGCTGGGGTTTTCCGCCCGGATCACGGCAAGTGCTGCGGTATAAACGTTGCTCCCTTGGCCCGACGCGTAGGCAGCTACGACGCAATAGGTATCGTCGCGCAGATTGTTGAGCGGTGCGAGACTGGCGGCCGAGATCCCGGGCAGGCGGGCGGCAGCCTGTGCAAGGGCCTCCGCGCGGTCATCCTCATCCGCAATGATCACGATGAAATTCGGTCGCTTCGCGATGCTGACAGGATGGTTCGTCACCCGCTCCAGCCGCTCTGCGTAGGCGCGGATGTTTGCACTGTCAGTTGCGCGCTCGGAGGGGGGGATACTGTCACCGAAGATCACCTCCATCCGGACCGGGGCGGTCCAGCGGCGCAGTGGACTGGCACCCCCGCGCCCCGAAAAGCTGCCGTCGTACTCGTTATAGAGGGCGATCTGTTCGAAGTTGCGCGCCAGCATCGTGTTGGTGAACGGGGTATCGCTGCCGCCGCCATCGCGACGCAACAGCCCTTGGCTCAGCTGTGCGCCCTGCACCTGATTGAGATAGCTGCGCAGCTGAGCGCTGGCCTCCGAAGTGGGACGGGCCACTTGAACGGGCGGTGACGCCGACGCAGCGGCATCGGGCCTCGCCAAGGGTTTGAGCACCGGCTCAACCGGCGCTGCCCCATCCGTGCAGGCAGCGAGAAGCAGGGCGATCAGCCCAGCGCCCGCGTTTCTGATGATCTGTCCCGCAGTCATGCTCAGCCCGGCACGGCGCCGCCTGCCGTATCGCCCAGACCCGTCTTTTTGGCCTTGGCGGAGGCAAGCGTATCGCGCAGTTTCGCTTCCATTTCCTTGAGCTCGACCTCGGCTGCGGCGCGCTTGGCCTTGCCTGCATCCGCGATCTGGAGGCTCTCCTCGATCGTGCCGATGAGGTCCGCGTTGGCCGCTTTGACCGCTTCGATATCGAACACACCGCGCTCCATCTCCTCGCGGATGATCTTGTTGCTTGTCCGCAGGTTCTTCGCATTGGAGGTCAGAAGTTCGTTGGTCAGATCATTGGCCTCGCGCACCGCCTTGGCGGCCTCGAAGGAGCGCTGGATCGTGACAGCTTGCGCCAGCTGTGTCTCCCAAAGGGGCACTGTGTTCACGAGGGTCGAGTTGATCTTGGTGACGAGAGATTTGTCGTTCTCCTGCACCAAACGTATCGAGGGAAGCGATTGCATCGTGACCTGACGGGTAAGCTTGAGATCATGCACGCGGCGCTCTAGATCATCGCGCGCGGCGCGCATGTCGCGCAGCTCCTGTGCAACCATGACCTGATCGGCCTCGGCGGCCTTCTCGACTTCTGCGGCCTTCGCCGGGATCACGGTGGCATCCAATTCCGCCAGCTTTGCTTCACCGGCGGCGATATAGAGCGCCAGCTCATCATAGAATTGCAGCGTTTTCTCGTAGAGCATATCGAGCGATTTGATGTCTTTGAGCAGTGTATGCTCGTGGGACAGAAGATTATCGGTGATCCGGTCGATCTGTTCCTGCACCTTTTCGAACTTGGCGGTGAATTTGGCGAAAGGTGCCGCGCGGCCGATCAGCTTTTCCCACCAGCTGCGCTCACGGCGCACATCGAGCTCGGAGACCGAAAAGCCGCGAATGGTCGTCACGATTCCGCGCAGGCTGTCCCCGGCAGGGCCCACATCCTTGTTGCGCACGTCCTGAAGCATCGCCTGGGAGATTTCCTGCAATTCCGCCTGTGCGGCGGAGCCGAAGCTGATGATCGACTGGGTGTCGTTCATATCGAGCTCGTCCATGCGCGCGCGGATCTCGGCGCTTTGCGGCGCGTCGGCCTGCTCCAGCGTCACGACGGCGTTTGCATCGCGCGGCTCCGGCAGCACGACGGCAGTGACCTCCTCGACCATGGCGATGGATTGAGCGGCTTTTTCGCGGTTGGCTTCAGACATGTTCGGTTCCTTGTAAAGGGAGGCGGGCGCGGATCACTCCGGGCGTACGCCTTCACGCGACAGCCGCTCGCGCAGCACGTCGATTTCTACGGTCAGATCGCTGCGGTCTTCGAGCAGCGACTTGCGGTTTCGGGCGGCAAAATTTTTCTCCAGATCATCGAGAAGTGAGAGATAATCGGTACGGGCCTGCGCATCACGGGTTCGGGCGTAGATGTCGGCGAATTTCGCTGTCGCATCCCGCGCGCCCTGAAGGTAGACACCCAGATACTTGCGCGCCGCCGTGAGATCGCGTGGATCTTCCTCGACGGTGCGGATCAGATCGCGCGCGGTCTGTACGAAATCCTCGAGCCGGGCAGTGGCCTGCCTGTCGCCCGCGCGCGCGATTGTTTCACGCATGCTGGCCAGATGCTTTTCCGCTTCGTCCACAACGCGCGCAACGCGGTCCTGCTGGAACGTGTCGATGCCGTCCATTCCCTTGCTGCGCATCGGATCAATCCCGAAAGCTGCGAGATAGAGGCCAGTTGTGATGAGACCGTAGAGCACGGGCGCGATCAGCAGACCGCCCTCCTGATGTGCGACGACAGCCAGTGCGGCACCGATGCCGGTGCAGACTGCTGCCAGTATCTTGCGCGGCAGAGTGGGGCGGCGGGCGACCTTGCGGGCATTGAACGCAGCCTCCGCGCGCAGGCCTGCACGCAGCAGCCACGCCCCGAGCGTAAGCCAGAGCGCACCCAGAAAAGCGACTGTCAGGCTCACGGCGCCGCCGCCCATGCTGGTGGCGATCAGTACGACTGCGGGAACGAAAAGGAGATTGGACCGCCCACCCGCTGCATCGACCTCGATCTGCCGGGGCCGCGTGCCGGGTTTTGCGGGCGGGCCGCTGATTTCGGGGCTGTACTTTCCGCCAAACCGCTTTGCCACGCTCAAAGCCCTCCGAGCCAGCCGGAGGTCACGCCGAACAGCAGCACGATCAGCGCGACATAGGCCGTTTTGCGAAGTGGTGTCGGTCCCATCGGTACTCCGTTTGCGGGCAGCGTGCCCGCGATTATCCTATCATAAGCAGCATTTGGCGTTGTTTCCAGTCTCCCGTGACTGGCGCCAGACAGTCCCTCAACGCCGCTTGGGCGATTTTGGTCCCGTAGAGCCCGCGGATTTTACACCACCGCTAGAGAATGTGCGCGGCTTGGCGGGTGCGCCGCTGGCCCTGCGGGCGGCATCACGCTCCGCTTTGGGTGGGCGGTAGGATTTGGCTGGCTTCCCGGCCTTGCCGCGTGACTTTTGCCCATCCTCAACTTCCTCCCGCGGTTTTGGCAGGCCGGGCTGCCCGGGGCCGCCAAAGTCGCCCTTGTGCGGCACACGCCGCTTGAAGCCGCGTTTCACCTGCGTTGGCGCGGCGGGGGGCTCGCCCAGAAGGGCCTCCGCGTCCGGCCCCAGCTGATCGCGCAGCACCTTGCGGCGGATTTCCTCGACCGCACCGGGCTTTAGATCCCCGAGCTGGAACGGTCCGTAGCTCACCCGGATCAGGCGATTCACGCTCAGCCCGATTTCGTCCATCGCGCGGCGGATCTCGCGGTTCTTTCCCTCTCGCAGGCCTACCGTGAGCCATGCATTGGCACCTTGCTGGCGGTCAAGCACTACTTCCATCGGCTGGAATGGCTCTCCTTCCGCAATGATCCCCTTGCGCAGGGGCTCCAACGCCTCATCGGTGGGCCGACCGTTCACCCGCACGCGGTAGCGACGCAGCCAGCCGGTCGAAGGCAATTCCAGCAGGCGTTTCACGCCGCCGTCGTTGGTCAGCAGCAGCAAGCCTTCGGAGTTGAGATCGAGCCGACCGATGCTCATCACCCGCGGCATATCGGCGGGTAGGGCATCGTAAATCGTCTCACGGCCCTTTTCGTCGCTGTCGGTCGTCACGAGCCCTGTCGGCTTGTGATAGAGCCAGACCCGCGCAGGCTCCGGCGCACCGACGGGTTTGCCATCGACCACGATCCGGTCGGCTTCGGTCACGTTGAGCGCTGGGGAGGTGATCACCGCGCCGTTGACCGAGACACGGCCTTCCTCGATCATCCGCTCCGCCTCACGCCTGCTGGCGATGCCCGCGCGGCTGAGGGTCTTGGCGATGCGGTCGCCCTTGGGCGTATCTGATGTGCTATCATTCATGCGCTACGCCATAGCGCACCCGCCCCCCTTGCGAAAGGATGTGTTTTCGCGCCATCAAAGAAGAATGGATTTTACCTCTTTCATGGATGTTGCTTTGGCGCAGGCACGAGCGGCGGGCGCGCGCGGAGAAGTGCCTGTAGGGG
>JAGXHD010000142.1 GCA_024636395.1 Sulfitobacter sp. | reverse complement strand
CTGATCACGAGGTTCACCCTGACAGCGACGCAGGGTCGGGGGCCCAAGCCTTGTGCCTCACCTAATGGCAGTGCTCCATCAAAAACAGAAAGCTTGGTTTCCTGAAAAACTCGTACCGATCTTAACTGTTTGACACTGTTTTTGCGCAACGCTACGCTCTTGTCATCCGTTGGGGTGCCCTAGAGGCTGAGAGGCGAAAGCTGACCCATCGAACCTGATCCGGGTCATGCCGGCGTAGGGAACGGAGTAGAGCATTGGCGTATTTGCCACCTTACCCTGTTTTTTCTATGCCTTCGGCCCTTTAGTAAAATGGGGCGACTATGGCATTTCAGGCTTTAACGATTGCGGGCTCCGACAGTGGCGGCGGAGCGGGGATACAGGCCGATCTCAAGACCTTCAGCGCCTTGGGTGTTTATGGTGCCAGTGTGATCACTGCGGTGACAGCACAAAATACGCGTGCGGTTACTGCCGTCCGGATGATTGACCCTGCGATGATCCGCGCCCAGATGGACGCTGTTTTCGATGATCTAGCGATCAAGGCAATCAAGGTCGGCATGCTTGGTGGTCCGGACGCGATTGCGGCAGTGGCACGCGGGCTGGCAACTTGCGCGATGCCTGTCGTTCTGGATCCCGTCATGGTCGCCAAATCCGGAGATGCCCTATTGCCAGTTGACGCCGTGGATGCCTTGCGCGCGCAAATGCTGCCGCTGGCCTATATTCTAACCCCTAACATTCCAGAGGCGGCCCGGCTTCTGGGCGGCTCTGAGGCTGCGGATGAGGAGCAGATGCTGGCACAGGGGCAAGCGCTTTTGGCGCTGGGCCCGCGTGCAGTTTTGATGAAGGGTGGCCATGCAAGCGGTCCCACCTGTACCGATCTCTTGATCACAAAAGACGACGTGATCCGGCTATCTGCCCCCCGTCACGTCACGCGCAACACCCATGGCACAGGCTGCACCCTTTCAGCGGCGATCGCGGCAGGGCTGGCGCGAAAGATGTCACTGGCAGATGCTGTGAAGATGGCACATGCCTATCTGCAAGAGGCAATTGCATCGGCGGATCTTCTGAAGGTCGGCGATGGTCATGGCCCTGTCCACCATTTTCATGCGCTTTGGCCCCGTGAAAGTGGGGCGCGATGACCGATGTAACAATCATTGGCGCAGGTGTGGCAGGGTTGTGGGCGGCGCGGTCGTGTCTTGCCCGGGGGCTGCGCCCGCGCCTGCTGGACCGCAGCGGGGCGGCGGGGCCGCACAGTTGCTCCTGGTGGGCAGGCGGCATGCTTGCGCCCGAGTGTGAAGGCGCCACGACAGAACCTGCGGTCATTGTTCACGGACGTACGGCGGCGGCGCTTTGGCGGGGTGTTACGGAAGTCCACGCCCGCGGCACGCTTGTGCTTGCGCCCGATAGGGATCGCGCGGAACTGGAACGTTTCGCCAAGCGGACCAGCGGGCATGCTGCCTGCGACGCAGAGGCAATTGCCTCACTTGAGCCTGATCTGGACGCGCTGCACAAACGTGGATTGTTCTTTTCTAACGAAGCACACTTGGATCCGCGTCAGGCCCTGAGCGATCTGGTGCGCAGCCTCGCCGCGTCGGACGTTGAGATCGAAACTGCCGATATGACACCGAACGATGTCACAGGACCGGTCATCGACTGTCGCGGTCTGGCCGCGGCGGGGGATGTGAAAGGCCTGCGCGGTGTGCGCGGTGAAATGATCATCCTGCAGTCGGACGAGATCACGCTAAGCCGACCTGTTCGCCTGCTACATCCACGACATCCTTTGTATGTTGTCCCGCGGCCCGGTGGGCTGTTCATGCTGGGTGCAACACAGATCGAGAGTGCGGCGCGGGGCCCCATAGCCGCCCGCTCGGCACTCGAGCTTTTGTCTGCGGCCTATGCCCTTGATCCGCGCTTTGCCGAGGCGGCGATCATCGAGACGGGCGCCGATCTGCGTCCGGCATTTCCCGATAACGTGCCGCGTGTGGTGCGAAAAGGTGGCGTACTATACCTCAATGGCTTGTTCCGGCACGGATATCTGATGGCGCCCGCATTGGCCGAACAAGCAGCAGAGTTTCTTCTGACAGGCATTAAAGGGGCTTTATTCCGTGAAGATTGAAGTGAATGGTGAAGAGCGCGAGATCACCGCGACGGATTTGGCCGGTGTCTTGGCGGAGTTGGGCTGGGGCGAGGCGCGGGTGGCCACTGCATTGAACGGAACATTCGTGCCCGCCGCTGCGCGCAGTGGAAAACAGCTCTCATCCCATGACCGTCTCGAAGTTCTGACCGCGATGCAGGGGGGCTGAGACATGCGCGATTTCTATGGCGTCACCCTCGAAACGCCCATGATGCTGGGTACCGCGCGCTATCCATCGCCTGCCGTAATGGAAGCAGCCTTCACCAGCAGCGGCGCGTCCGTTGCCACGGTGTCCCTGCGCCGTGAACGCGGTGCGGGGCAGGCGTTCTGGGACCTGGTGCGCAGTCTGGGGGTACATCTGTTGCCAAATACCGCAGGCTGCCATTCCGCGCGCGAAGCCATCACGACAGCGCAAATGGCGCGTGAGTATTTCCAGACGGACTGGATCAAGTTGGAGGTGATCGGGAATGCCGACACCTTGCAGCCTGATCCCTTTGGATTGGTTGAGGCGGCAGAGGTGCTTTGTGCAGACGGCTTCAAAGTGTTTCCCTACACGACCGAAGATCAGGTGCTGGCCGAGCGTCTGGTCGATGCGGGCTGCCGTGTGCTGATGCCGTGGGGTGCACCGATTGGCTCCGGTATGGGGCTGAACAATATCCATGGGTTACGTACCCTGCGCGCCGCTTTCCCGGATGTCGCCATGGTGATTGATGCAGGCCTTGGTCTGCCCAGTCATGCGGCAGAGGCGATGGAATTGGGCTTCGATGCAATCATGCTCAACACCGCCGTGGCCGAAGCAGACGATCCCGCAGCGATGGCCCGCGCCTTTTCGCTTGCGACGCAGGCGGGTGGGCTTGCAGCCGCCGCCGGCCCGATGGGGCAGCGCGATATGGCTGTCCCTTCTACCCCGCTCATTGGAAAGGCGTGGCTATGAAACTGCCCCGTTTCTACCCTGTTTTTGACAGTGTCGACTGGATCGCACGCGCCGTGCCTCTTGGAGTGCGGCTGGTCCAACTGCGGATGAAGGACCACACGGATGATGTCCTGCGCCGCGAGATCACTGAGGCCCTTGCGCTGTGCCGTCGTCGCGGCGTTACTCTGGTCGTCAATGACCACTGGCAACTCTCAATCGAGTTGGGCGCTGATTGGTTGCATTTGGGTCAGGAGGATCTGGAAGCAGCAGATCTGCTCGCGATCCGCCGCGCAGGCCTTCGTTTGGGTGTTTCCACCCATGACCATGCCGAGCTGGACCGGGCGCTGACACTGTCTCCGGACTATATCGCTCTTGGTCCGGTTTATCCGACTATCCTAAAGAAAATGAAATGGACTGAACAAGGTCTGGACCGACTTACAGAATGGAAGGGGCTGATCGGGGATATTCCACTCTGCGCCATTGGCGGAATGTCGGTGGGGCGTGCGGCGGGTGCCTTTGCCGCCGGTGCTGATACAGTGGCGGCAGTGACCGACATCACCCTCAACGCCGATCCCGAGAGGCGTATCAGGGCATGGCTGGAAGTCACGGCATGAGCCGGTATGCGCGCCAGATCACCCTGTCCGAGGTCGGCCGGTCTGGCCAGCACCGATTGGCGGCTGCCCATGTTTTGGTGGCGGGCGCGGGCGGGCTGGGTGTGCCGGTGCTGCAATATCTGGTCGGTGCGGGGGTAAACACGATCACGTTGATAGACGGTGATACGGTTGCGCTCACAAATCTGCACCGCCAGCCGCTCTATCGCATCGCAGACATCGGCCGCCCCAAGGCGCATGCTGCAGCCGATGCCTTGGCCGCCCTGAACCCCGATGTCACGGTGCTTCCTGTTGTCGACTGGCTGACCCCGGCGAATGCGCCCGCTTTGGTCGCGCAGGCTGATGTGATCCTTGATTGCGCGGACACTTTCGCGGCGAGCTTTACGTTGTCGGATGCGGCAATGGCAGCAGACAAGCCTCTGATTAGCGCTTCCGCCCTCGGGCTATCGGGCTATGTGGGCGGGTTCTGTGCATCGGCACCATCCTTGCGGGCGGTATTTCCTGATCTGCCGAGCAGTGCTGCCACCTGTGAGACCGCAGGGGTTTTGGGCCCTGTCGTAGGCATGATCGGCGCGGCACAGGCACAGATGGCACTGGCGGTCTTGCTGGGTCTGGCGCCCTCGCCACTGGGCCAGATGATAATTTTTGATGCCGCGCACTGGCGCACGTCCGGCTTTCGGTTTGACGGTGCCCCGGAGCCTTCCTCTCTCGCATCCTTCATTGCGCAAAGCCAGATCGCTCCTGAGGATCTGGTAATTGATCTGCGCACCGAAGTGCCCGCGCCGTTTGTCTCCGCTGCCCTGCATATTGGGGGCGCGGCCTTGGACACACTCGACCTGCCTGCAACCGATACCCGTATCGTGCTGGCCTGCCGCACGGGTCTGCGCGCTCATCATGCCGGCGTGGCCCTGCGCAAACGCTGGGCGGGTGACATTGCCCTGGTCGCCTTGCCTCACCTGTGAACCCCTGAAGGAGTCCCCAATGAAACAAATTCTCGCAACTCTTGTTCTGTGTGTGATTGCCGCGCCTGCACTGGCACAGGATAAACTGACAATCATGCTCGATTGGTTTGTAAATCCCAATCACGGGCCGATCATTCTGGCGCAGGAGCGCGGCTATTTTTCCGATGCTAACCTCGAAGTCGAGGTGATCACCCCATCAGACCCGAATGATCCGCCGCGCATGGTCGCGGCAGGGCGCATTGATTTGGCGGTTAGCTACCAGCCCGAACTACATCTCAATGCCCGCGATGGTCTGGGGCTGGTGCGTGTCGGCACGTTGATCGAAACGCCGATGACCTGCCTCGTGGTACGCGCCGACGGGCCGGTGCAGTCAATCGCAGATCTGGCGGGCCGGAAGGTAGGCTTTGCCGTAGCAGGTCTGCAGGAGATGTTGCTGAACGCGATGCTGACCCACAATGAAGTGGCCCTGACGGACGTGGAACAGATCAACATCGGCTGGTCGATCTCGCCCGCATTGATGTCCGGGCAGGTTGATGGCGTGATCGGCGCGTTCCGAAATTTCGAGCTGAACCAGATGGATATCGAAGGGATCGCGGGCCGCTGTTTCTACCCCGAGGCCGAGGGGGTTCCATCCTATGACGAGCTGATTTATGTGGCCCGCGCCGAAGCCTTGGACCGGGATAAAATCGCGCGGTTCTTGCAAGCGACCGAGCGCGCCACAGCCGATATCCTAAACGACCCAGAAGGCATGGGGGAGATGTTTTTTGCCACCAGCGCGGAATTGCGTAATGAGCTGAACAGCCGCGCATGGGGCGATACATGGTCGCGTTTTGCCAGCCGCCCCGCTGCAGTGGATCATGGTCGCTATACCCGTTTCGAGGCATTTTTGCTCGAACAGGGTGCGGTAGATGCCGTCATCCCCGCGGGTGATCTGGTGGTCGATGTGACGGCTGCGGTATCACAATGAGCGCGCCTGGTTACGGGCAAGCCTTCGCGATCTGGCGGGCCGGTGCCGGTCAGGACTGGACAGATTACACTTGCCACGCCTTTGTCGAAGGGTTGGGGGACGGATCATTGCCGCAGGCCAGCTACCTGCACTATCTCCGGCAGGATTATGTATTTCTGATCCATTTTGCCCGCGCATGGGCGCTGGCTGCGGCAAAGGCCGAAACTTATGATGAGATGGCTGCCGCAAGTGCGACGGTTCATGCGCTGGTACATGTTGAAATGCCCCTGCATGTGCTGACCTGCGCGGCGCACGGAATAGAGCGGTCCGTACTTGAGGCCACGCCGGAGGCCGCCGGAAACCTCGCCTATACCCGCTATGTCCTCGAGGCGGGATATTCGGGGGATTTGCTCGATCTTCTGGCCGCACTCGCCCCCTGTGTGCTGGGCTATGGTGAGATTGGCCTGCGCTTGCAGCATACCGATGGCCCCTATGCGCCGTGGTGCGCGACATATGGCGGAGCGGACTACCAGACACTGTGCCATGATGTGGGCGCGCTGCTGGACGGCGCATTGGAGCGGCGGTTGGGGGCTGGCTGGCACAGCTTGCCCCGTGCGCAAAGCCTTCAATCGAGGTTCACGACCGCTACGCGGCTCGAAATCGGGTTTTGGGAGATGGCGCAACATCCGGATCGCACATGACTGGGCCCAGCATCCGGATCAGCGGTACGCTTTTTTCAGGACAGACGCCGTTGATCTCAGGCCTTGATCTGATGCTACCCGGAGAGCGGTGGAGCGTCCTTCTCGGGCAGTCGGGAGTTGGAAAAACATCGCTGTTGCGTCTGATTGCGGGACTTCCGTGTGCCGCGCATTTGGAGGGGCAGATTACATGCGGTGACGGCATGCTAATCGCGCCCCGCGTTACGATGATGGCGCAGGATGACCAGCTGTTGCCATGGGCAAGTGCGCACGACAACGTCACGATCTGCTCTCGCCTGCGGGGCGCACCGGTGCAGCCCAACCGTGCAGCAGCCTTGCTCGCTAAGGTGGGCCTCTCAGGGTTGCAGCATCGCAAGCCCACGCAGATGTCGGCAGGGCAACGCCAACGCGTAGCCCTAGCGCGGACCCTGTATGAAGACCGTGCAATCGTTCTGCTGGATGAGCCTTTCTCTGCGCTCGATGCCATGACACGGCAGAGCGTGCAGGACCTTGCTGTAAATTTGTTGGCGAACCGCACCGTTGTCCTGATCACTCACGACCCTGGCGAAGCCATCCGTCTGGCAGATGCCGCTTGGATGATCACGCCTTCAGGCAGCACGCAATGTGATCTGCCATCCTCCGCCATGCCGCGTGATGCTGCCGCCACTGAAACACTTGCCGCGCAGGCCGCCCTCTTGCACCAAATGCGCGGCCATATTTCTGGAGACGCGGCGTGATGCGGCGTCTTTTGCGCGGTATCACCGCGTTTATTGTGGCGCTTTTGGTTTGGCAGGCGATCGTCAGCCTCAGTGGTGTTCCACGTTTCATCCTGCCGGGGCCTGCGGTAGTCGCGCAGGCGCTGTGGGAAAATGCGGCGCTGATCCGCGATAACGCATTTTGGTCAGCCGGAAACCTTGCGGTTGGTCTGGGAATCGGGATCATCCTGGGGGTCGAGACGGCACTGCTGCTCGCGCTCTCGCGGCGTGCGCGGTGGCTGCTGCGCCCTATGCTGGTCGCCGCACAAGCAGTGCCTGTCTTTGCACTGGCCCCCGTGATCACCCTTTGGCTGGGCTACGGCATGCCGTCTAAAATTGTTACGATCGCCCTCGTCACCTATTTCCCGATTGCTTCTGCGATGTTTGACAGGCTGATGGCGCTGCCTGCCGGTCTGATTGATCTGTCTCATCTTTCGGGCGCAAGCCGGTGGCATGAAACGCTGCTGCTGCGCCTTCCCTATGCTGTTCCGGGACTACTGTCCGGTCTGCGTCTTGCGGTGGTGTATGCGCCACTGGCGGTGTTGATCGGTGAATGGGTCGGGTCGTCACAAGGTCTGGGGCACCTGATCCTGATGTCAAACGGTCGGGGGCAGACCGGGCTAATGTTCGCAGCGCTGATCGTGCTGGCCTGCCTGTCGCTTTGCCTTTGGCTTGCGGTAGAAGCGCTTTCGCGTGCGGCAACAGGCAGGCTCTATGGCGATCGCTCCAGCTTCGATTGAACCCTGCAAAGTTGTAAAGAATGTTCGCAGAATGGCGCGACGACAGTGGCCGTCCAGAGCACTGCGATGCCGGCACAAGTCCAATTTGTAGTTCAGATGATTATTTTTAACGGCGGAAAACGCGACACGACCCAGTGCAAGCGGCTTTGCCACTAGCAAACGGGTCGCGATAGACACTTTGAAATTAAGAAGATCGGCTAGCGAAGACCATAGAAGGGCTCCATATTCGACCGGTGAAGTTGTTTGCCGAGCGCTAATTGCTTTGAAACCGTCAAGGATTGCACCGCTTCCATTCGCGTCCGGGCTACTGTGACCTTATAGCCTTGCACAGTATCGCATTCTCGCGCGTTGGAATACCTTCGTAGGCATTAAGCGCAGCGGTCAAGAATTGAATTTATCGGGCTGGCATGAAGAATTGGCTGGCGGCGTTTGTCACCGAGTGAGAAATTTTGAACGTTTCGGGAGAATAGCCCTGAAGCGTCGGCTCCCCGGCTTGAAGACGCTAGCTACCGGTGCCCTTCGCGGTCTTGCTGAACTTGGGTTTCTGGTCGTTCGGCTTGAGGTCTATGTACCGCATCACTTGCGCATCCGCTTGTCGTTCATGGATCCATTTTTGTTGCGCAGTTGTTGCCTCAATTGCCGGGCGCAACAATGCAGGTTTTCCAAGCATTACATGGAGATTGGGCGCATCAGATCCAGATTGATCATAGTCTCTTCAGTCGGTTCGTATTGAAATTATGATCGTGCAATCAGACGCAACGCATATTTCTCTGCCACAGGCAGGCTCGGCCCACGTCTCTCCCGTCTGCCTCGGGACTTGGGAATTTAGCTTTTCGCAAAAAAATCTCGGACATAATGTAACTACACGATCTCGGCATACAGGTTTTTGACCTGGTTTTCGTCACCCTCCGCCGACTTATGGCCGCGCTGATCTAACGTGCCAGATTTGCCTTCAAACAAAGCCTCATTGCGATGCCCATCAGCAGACAAGAATCCGCCGCCTAAACAGGGCTTCATATTTCGCGGGGGATTTCAGTCGCAGGTGTCGACACCTCAACTCGGATAAAATAGCATTTCCGAATGGAGTGTCTTTGAAGTGTAATATCGCTTCTAAAACACAATATTTTCTATGGACCAAGGAACTTCGAAATGATCGACTTTCATAAAATGACTGCTAAAAGTTTTGACCCGATCGTAGGCACGCAAGCAACGATCGTTTCACTTGATGCTGAAGTCCGAGTAGAATTATTGGAAGTGAAGCAGCTAGGCTCAGGCGAGCGAGAGGGTGGCGCCTTTTCGTTGCTTTGGCAGGGTCCGACGGCACCTGCGCTGCCACAAGCTACCTACCGGATTGCGCACGAGCTGATTGGCGAGCAGGATGTTTTTCTAGTCCCTGTTGCAAATAAAACCGCTGGAATACAGTACGAGGCTATCTTTACCTAGGCGATGCTGTCTTCTTCCGGCCGAGGCGGACTCCAGTTCATTAGATCGTAGACCCCCTTGTCCTCAATGGTCTTGAAGCCGAGTGAACGGTAGAGGGACATTGCTGGATTGGATTTTTCGACATGAATGCCGATCTTCTTGTTTGTCTCTGTCGCTTCGGCCTGCAGGTCGCGTAGAATTGCGGTTGCGACGCCTTTTCCGCGCGCGCTGGGTACCAAGGCGATATCGATGATGCGCAGCTCTTTGCTCCAGCGTTCGAGGTAGAGCCTGCCGATAGATACCTCGTTAAGATTGATGATCAGCCATAGGGCGTCGGGATAATGCCTTGTATAATGGTCTCGCTGGGCTTGAAATTGCATATCGATGAAGGATTGCTTCTGGTCTTCGCTCCATTGAACTCTGGCGAGCTCAGTTTCGCGTGTGGATCGGTAGACGCATAAAAGAAATGTGAGATCGTCATCGGTTGCGTATCGATAGGATACGCCCATGTACGATGCGTGATGCGAGTGTCCGGCGTCGGAGGGCCAGCCAACATGGCATTTACTTGAACGCAGGACCGTGCGCCCAAACAGTCAATGAATATCGT
>JAGXHD010000141.1 GCA_024636395.1 Sulfitobacter sp. | reverse complement strand
GGATTGCGGTTCTCGTCGTAGTCATAAAAGCCCGCTTGGGTCTTTTGCCCGCGCCGGTCCATCTCGCACAGCATGTCGCGGATCGGGTTCTCGGTCTTGGCGCCCTTGGACCAGCCGATATCGAGGCCCGCCAGATCGCTCATCTGGAACGGCCCCATCTTGAACCCGAACGCGTTGAGCGCTGCGTCCACATCCCATGGCATCAAGCCGTGCGCCAGTAGCTTGTTGGCCTGAATCTGACGCGCGAAGAGGATGCGGTTGCCCACAAATCCGGGGCAGACGCCCACGAGTGCCGCAATCTTGTTGATCTTTTTGGCCAGATCCATCGAGGTCGCGACCACATCATCGGCGGTATGCGCCGCGCGCACGATCTCCAGCAGCTTCATCACGTTCGCGGGTGAAAAGAAGTGCAGGCCGATCACGTCTTCAGGCCGACGGGTCATCGCCGCGATCTCGTCAATATCGAGCGCGGAGGTGTTCGTCGCCAGTATCGCGCCTTTTTTCATCACGCGGTCAAGCTCGGTGAAGATTTTGCGCTTGAGCTCCATATCCTCGAACACCGCTTCGATCACCAGATCACATTCCGCCAGATCCGCGAGCTCGAGACGGCCGTCAAAACGCTCCATCCGCGCCTCGACTTCTTCTTGCGGAAAGCGGCCCTTGTCGGCGGAGCGCTGGTAGTTCCCGCGCACGACCTTGAGGCCGCGGTCCAGCGCTTCCTGCGTCGTCTCGACGATCTTCACATCATAGCCGGCGGTGGCGAAATTCATCGCGATCCCGCCGCCCATCGTACCAGCTCCGATGATGCCGACCGTTTTGATCTCACGCAATGGCGTCCCCGAAGCAAGATCAGGAACGTCCCACGCTGCTTTTCCTGCGGTGGCGATATAGTCGCCGATATCCTCAGTCGTTGGTGTCATGTCGTATCCTTTTTATATCTTCAGACAGGCCGCACGAATGCCGCGCCGGTCAATTTTATCGGTCGCACCGCGCAACAAAGGTGCGGTTTGCGTCCACAAATGCGTCGGTGTTTTGAATTTGGCTATATGGCCCTCTAGGGCCTGCGCCATCTGCTCTCGGCTCAGTGTCGCACCTGATCGTAGCTGGACACAAGCACCCACAGTCTCCCCCAGCCGCTCATCCGGGACAGAAAACGCGCAGGCCTCGATCACGTCCGGCAGCCGGTGCAGCGCGCCCTCCACATCCAGACAAGCGATATTTTCGCCGCCGCGGATGATGATATTCTTTTTGCGGTCCAGAATGGTGATGTATCCTTCGGCGTCCATCACTGCCAGATCCCCGGTGCGCAGCCAACCGTCCCGCATCGTCTCAGCGGTTGCCTCCGGCTTGTTGAGATAACAGCGCATATTGGCCGGGCTTTTCACGGTGATCTCGCCAAGCTCACCTAAAGCGACATCATTTCCGGCATCATCGAGAAGGCGTAATTCCTGCACTGGTGGGTGCAGCTTGCCCGCACTCTCGGGGCGGTTCACGTAATCCTCCCCGATCATCCCGATCCCCAGCGCGTTCGTCTCCGTCATCCCCCAGCCTGTCGCAATGCCGGCATTGGGGAATGTTTTGGCCAGCTGCGCCACCTGCGCGCCGGGCCGCTTCGCCCCGCCGGACCCAAGGTAATCGAGCGTATCGAGTGTCTCGCCCGCAGCCTGAGCCGCGTGCATCAGCTCAGCCGATTGCGTAGGCACCCCCAGAAAGCGTGTGACATTTTCGGCCTTGATCAGGCGCATAGCCTCGGCGGCATCCCACTTGCGCATGAGCGTGATCCGCGCGCCCGCAACGAGGCTGAGCAAAAACAGTGGATGCGTCGCGGTGACGTGAAACAGCGGGGTTACAACCAGCGCAGAGGGCCGCAACGGGGCAGGAGCATCCGGCGCGGGAGGCGTCACCAGAGGAGCCACAACCGCCTGCATCAGCCAGCTGAACACCGCGCTCACCGCACTGCGATGCGTCTGGACGACGCCTTTTGGATGGCCCGTCGTGCCCGATGAGTACATGACCGCGAAATCATCATCCGTATCGATCGCAACATCCAGCGGCGTGTCGGCAGCCGTGATTTGAAGCGCGGTGTAGGAGTGATCGGTCATTCCCTCGCCGTCACGGACACCTACGACCGTCAGGGACAAGTCCGCAACCAGCGGTATGAGGCGCTCGATCCGCGGCCCATCCGCGAACACGAGGGTCGCTCCACTGTCGCGCAGGGCATAGTCCAGCTCTTCGGTCGTCCACCACGCGTTAACGAATACGACAGTTGCTCCGGTTGAGGAAATCGCCAGTACCAGCGCCATCAGTTCAGGATAGTTGCGCATGGCGATCGCCACACGGTCACCTTTTCCTATGCCGAACTCATTGTGCAGGACGTTTGCAACCCGGCGCACCTCGTCGCAAAACGCGCCAAAGGTCCAACGCTCCCCCTCATAGAGCAGATAGTCGGAGGCACCGTCATCGTGCTGCGCAATCCCGGCTGCCATAAGTAAGGGTACTGTCGGTGGCACATTCTGGAACGCGCGATAGGTCACGCCGCGGATGACTGTGGGCGCGACGGCGAAGGTCGGATTGGTGGCAAGAATGTGGGCCACCGCTGTTTCCGGCGTCATACCACTCATTCCGGAATCCCGGCCAGCCAGCGTTTTTCTTCCATCATGACCCTCCCAAGTCCTAAAGCCATGCTCCCTATCCTCCAAGGGCGCACGACTCTGTCTCGGGGTAGACTAGGGGGAAACTTCGGGCCTGCCAATACCGCAGGACGGAACTTCGTTTCGCAAAATCACAAAACAGGGCTCAATGCCGCTGAACCTCAAAAACCTGCAATAAAGCGCTGATATATATTACATAATATTGCTTATACGTAAGATATGGCGCTTCAACCCAGCCTGAATGTCATGAGAGCCGTGCCGCGACACTAGGCTCCCACAAGCCTGAGCATGCAGGCCAGAGCTCAAGCGTTCAGGATTGATTCAATCCGGGCCACATCGCCCGGATTGTTCAGCTCCCAAAATACGCGGCCCCGCCCCTCCACTTCGACACATAAGATATCTGTGCCGTTCTCGAGAAACCGCAGTTGCTCCAGTCCTTCGTGCCGCTCGAGCCTGCCTTCGGGCCAGCCCGCGTATTGCGCCAGGGCATCGGGGCGGTACGCGTAGAGACCCACGTGATGAAACACCTCGCCCGCCGCGTCCGCCTCTTTCGCGGGCGAGATGTAGGGCAGCACTTCCTTACTGAAATAGAGCGCGCGGTGCGCACGGTCGAATACTGCGGTCGTTCCCCCAACCAGACCCGCTGCACGGTCGGCGCGGAAATGCGCATAAGTCTGCGCGTCACATTGCACCACGGGCGTGGCCACCGGCGCTTCGGGCCGCGCACCCATCGCGGCGATCAGATCCTCGACAAACCAAGCGGGCGTGAGCGGCGCATCTCCTTGCAGGTTGACTACAAGATCAGCCTCAAACACACCTTTCGTCGCGGCCTCTGCGCAGCGTGCCGTCCCGTTCTCGCAGCTTTGCGACGTCATGATCACCTGCGCCCCGAAGGCTTCCGCCGCCGCTTTGATCCGGTCGTCGTCCGTGGCGACATAGACCGCCGCGACACCTTTTACTGCTATCGCGGCCTCCCAGCTGCGCTGGATCAGGGATTTCTCGTTCCCGTCCCGGTCCCGCAGCGTGACCAATGGTTTGCCAGGATAGCGGGTCGACGCGTAACGCGCGGGGATTACGATCACGGTTTTCATCAGGCCACTCCAGCGCGCAAACAGTCATTGACCCGCAGCAGACCCACCGGGGCGCCATCGCCATCCACCACCACAAGCACGGTTATCTTGTTGTCATTCATCACGGCCAGCGCTTTCGCCGCCATCATATCGGTCGGCACCGTCTTGGGGGATTTAGTCGCCACCTCTCCCGCAGTGCGCGTGCCGAGAAATTCGATATTGCGCCGCAAATCACCGTCGGAGATCACGCCCAGCAGCTTGCCATCCTCGATCACACACGCGAGGCCAAAGCCTTTTTCGCCCATCTTCAGCATGGTTTCCTGCATGTCCGTTTCCGGAGCAACCACGGCCATCGCGTCAGCCCCGTGCATCAACTGGTGCACAAGCGCCAGCTGGGCGCCGAGCTTGCCGCCGGGATGATAGGTCCGGAAATGCTCCGACAAGAACCCGCGCTGCTCCATCAGTGCCATGGCCAACGCATCCCCAAGCGCCAGCGCCAGCGTCGTCGACGTGGTGGGCGCGATCCCGCTGCCCGCTTCCGGCTCCTGCGGCAAGGTCAGGCGCAGATCGGCAGCGCGCATCAGGGTGCTGCCTTCCTTGCTACTCATTCCGATCATCGGAATCGAGAAGCGCCGCGTGTGGTTGATCAGATCGCCCAGCTCGCTCGTCTCGCCGGAATTGGACAGCAAGATGCACAAATCATCCTGCGTGATCATCCCCAGATCACCATGGCTCGCCTCCGCAGGATGCACGAAATACGCTGGCGTCCCGGTCGAGGCGAGGGTCGAAGCGATCTTCCGCGCGATATGTCCAGATTTGCCGATGCCAGACAGAATGATCCGCCCTTTGATCTGTAAGATCCGCTCAACGGCGCCCACAAAATCATCCGGCAGATTCGATGCCATGCGCACGAGGGCCTGCCCCTCAAGCTCCAGCACCTGCGCCGCAGTGGCCAATATCTGTTTTTCGTCAGGCATCAGGGCTCTTTCTCTGTACGTCGGGTGCTCACGTGATGTACGCGCCGCCCTTCAGTGCTGCAAGACGCAGCACGGGCTTTCTCAAAGTGCTTCGTGGTAGGCCACGACCGTCTGCCGCTGGACACCCAAGCCCTCGATCCCAAGCTCAACCACGTCTCCGGCGCGCAAATACTGCGGCGGCTTCATGCCCATGCCCACGCCCGGCGGCGTCCCGGTCGAGATCACATCACCGGGCACGAGCGTCACGAAGCTGCTCAGATAAGAGATGATATGGGCCACGCCAAACACCATAGTAGCGGTGCTGCCGGTCTGGCAGCGCGTGCCGTTCACATCGAGGTACATTTCTAGGGCCTGAGGATCGGGCACCTCGTCCGGACTCACCAGCCATGGACCCACCGGGCCGAAACTGTCGCAGGATTTTCCCTTGGTCCACTGCCCGCCCCGCTCGGTCTGAAAGGCCCGCTCGGACACATCGTTGATCACGCAATAGCCCGCCACATGGGCCAATGCATCCGCCTCCGCCGCATGATGCGCACGGGTGCCGATCACCACGCCAAGCTCGACTTCCCAATCGGTCTTTTGCGATCCCTTCGGGAGGATGATCGGATCATTGGCTCCCGTTGCCGGGCAGGATTTCATAAACAGTATCGGCTCGGTCGGGATCGCCATGCCAGTCTCGGCCGCATGATCCGAGTAGTTGAGCCCGATGCAGAACATCCGCCGTACATCATCCAGGACCCGCGCATATTCGCCCTCAATCACCGGAAAGTCCTCTGGCTTGAGATCGCGCAGTGCGGCCATCTCCAACAGGGTCTGCGCGGTGATGTCCGCCACCGCCGAAGAGATATCGTGCGCGGCGCCCTGCGCGTCGATCAGCGCGGGGCGGATACCGTCTGTGGTCCGAAGTCGGGCAAGTTTCATGGTGCTGTCTCCTTGGTCTTACAG
>JAGXHD010000140.1 GCA_024636395.1 Sulfitobacter sp. | reverse complement strand
TGGAGGCGAGTAGGAGAATCGAACTCCTGTACACGGATTTGCAATCCGCTGCGTAACCACTCCGCCAACTCGCCATTTTTCCCCGTCATAGACGGTGATATTAGGCGCTGCAAGAGGCAACATGTGGCCGGATAGCAAGGTTCGGGGAGTTTTGTGGAAGGCTGAGGGAAGTGGCGTTGCTGCGCGAGGCTCATTGTGGCAGATTGCAAAAAACTGGATTCTGAACGGACAAAAACTCTTAAATGACCGATTTTCTCAAAAGACGCACGATGATGGTCGATACGCAGGTCCGCCCGTCAGACGTGACGAAGTTTCCCATCATCGATGCGATGCTGAAGGTGGCGCGGGAAGATTTCGTGCCGACAGCCCAGCGCGAGGCGGCCTATGTTGGAGAGAACCTGGACCTTGGACAAGGTCGCGTACTGCTGGAGCCGCGCACCTTGGCCAAGATGCTGGACGTGCTGGCGATTGGGCGCGACGAACTGGTTTTGGATATCGGCTGTGCGATGGGCTATTCCACAGCGGTGATCGCGCGGATGGCGCAGGCCGTTGTCGCGGTCGAGCAGGACGCCGACATGGCGCGCGAAGCGCAGGATGCGCTGGTCAATGCGGGCGCGGACAATGCCGTTGTCCACGAAGGTCCGCTGGCGCTGGGTGCGGCGCAGCACGGGCCCTATGATGTGATGATTGTCGAGGGCGGTGTGGCGCAGGTGCCCGCCACGCTCACGGATCAGCTCAAGGAGGGCGGGCGGATCGCCGCAATTTTCATGAGCGGGCCGTTGGGTGAGGTGCGTGTTGGATACAAGCGGTCGGGCAAGATCAGCTGGCGGCTGGCCTTCAACGCGACAGCGCCCTATCTTCCTGGTTTCGAGCCGGAGATGACATTTACGTTCTGAGCGCTGAGGATACCGCAACGTGCCTTCAACGAGGGTATGTTCGGGCTGGTTGACATGCCAGACCGGGGTGGGCGCTACAGGGATTTACGAAGGGTGGACCGTTTCGGTTCGCTGCATGCTTTGGGAGCATTTGGAATGCGAATTGACGGGATCAGATACGGAATCGGGCTAGGCACTGCGCGGGCGGTACGTCTGGCTTGCATTGCCGCGGTTGCAGTCGTTGTCGCGGGTGTGAGCGCCCCGGCCGCGCGGGCCGATACTCTGGCCGACGCGCTGGTAGGTGCCTACACCAATTCCGGTTTGCTTGAGCAAAACCGCGCGCTGCTGCGCGCAGCAGACGAGGATGTCGCAGCGGCGGGTGCGGCGCTGGAGCCGGTTCTGCGTTGGACGGCCGGCATTACGCAAAGTCTCGGTCGCGGGCGCAGTGCGGTTGGGTTTGCGGTGCAGAACACCGACAGCCTTGTGGCGTCCGGCCAGTTGATCGCCGAGTTGTTGCTGTATGATTTCGGCGCGACATCGCTGGGTGTCGATGTTGCCAAGGAGACAGTGCTCGCCACGCGACAGTCACTGATCGCGATCGAGCAGCAGGTGCTTTTGCGTGGCGTGCAGGCCTATATGGGTGTCATCGAGGCGACGGAATTCGTAACACTACGCCAAAATAACGTGCGCGTGCTAACCCAGGAATTGCGTGCGGCGGGCAACCGCTTTGAAGTGGGGGAAGTGACCCGGACCGATGTAGCCCTCGCGGAGGCGCAGCTCGCCCAGGCACGAAGCGGTCTGGCGACGGCGCAGGGCAACCTTGCGATTGCGATCGAGGAGTACCGCAACGTGATCGGGCGCAGACCGGGCCGCCTCTCGCCCCCGCCGAGCCTGCCCAATATCAGCAGTGACATCGAGGCGTCCAAGGCCCTCGCGATGCGGCAACATCCAAGCATGCGGGCCGCGCAGTTTCAGGTCAGCGCCGCAGAACTGGCGATTAAGGCCACGCAAGCACGGCAGCGCCCGACCATAAATTTGCAAGGCTCTCTCTCCGTCAGTGAAAACCTTGACAGCAGCAATTTCAGCACTGGCGCCAGCGTAGGCGTCGTGGCCGGTCAGACGTTCTATCAGGGCGGGGCGCTGTCCTCTGCGGTGCGCCGTGCGCAGGCCCAGCGGGATGCACAACGTGGCAATCTGCACATCGTGCGCCTCAATATCCAGCAAAACGTCGGTATCGCCTACGCCCAGCTCAGTTCTGCGCGCGCGTCTTTGGCGGCTTCAGACGGGCAGATCAGGGCGGCACGTATCGCTTTTGCCGGTGTCCGCGAGGAGGCGACGCTGGGTGCGAGAACGACGCTCGACGTACTTGATGCCGAGCAGGCGCTGCTTGATGCGGAAGCGACCCGTATTTCCGCGCAGACCCTGCTTTACAATGCGGCCTATGCAGTTCTGGCTTCGACGGGTCAGCTGACGGCGGTGGGTTTGCGCCTTCCTGTACAGCTCTATGACGTGACCGAATATTATAATCTCGTCAAGGATAGCCCGACCGCACGCTCCGAGCAGGGTCAGCAATTGGACCGTGTTCTCAAGCGGTTGCAGAAGTAATACGGCCTTGTGAAACGGCTGGAGCGCCTTCCTTCACGCATCCCTGCTTGCGGGTTTGCGTGAAGGCAACAGGTTAATTTTATGTTTTTCCTAGGTTTTCGCCCCATTGCGAGAATCCGATTGCCACGCTATCCTTTTACTTGAGCAGAGAATGGTGAGACATGTCAAAAGCCGTCACAAACGAGGAGGTCGAAGATGTCCTGTCTTCGATCCGCCGATTGGTATCCGAGGACAAGCGCCCCCTTGCAGGGTTGCGTGCGGCGCAGCCAGCTTCAGTCCAACAGCCTGATACAATAACGGAAAATGCCGCCTCTGGCTTGCTAGAAGAAGCAGACGCTGACCACGCACCGCAGGCAGAGATTTCTATAGCTGCGCCGAGCGATGTTGCGGGCCGCCTCGTGCTCACGCCCGCACTGCGCGTTGCAGATGAACCCGAGCCTGCGGTAGAGCCTGAAGTCTCGCCAGAGCAGGAGCGGCTCACCGATCCTATCGCGCAGCAGGATCAGCCAGATGATGGCCCGCTCGATCTGGGGTCTGTCGCGCGTGAAACCTGGACAGTGGATGAGGATGCGCGGGAGCCCGGAGTGGATGAAGCTACTGTGGCAGATGCGAAGGCGTACAGGGGACCCATGGTCCTGTTCCCGGCCGCTCAGGAAACCGTTTCGGATGATGCGCGCGATGCTGCGATGGAGGCGCTCGACGCGCTGGTGCACGAGGCTATCGAGGCGGATGCAACCGCCACCACGGCGCAGGACGATGAGCCGCTCGAAGATGGCGATTACAGTGATGAGGACTACTGGACCGACGACGAGACTGACGAAGAGCCGACCGATGCCAAGACCGCATATGTGGGGATGAAATCCGCAAGTGCGTATGTTTGGGATGAGGAGGATTTTTTGTCCGACCGGATCGATCCGAGCGGCAGGGCCGATGATATGGTCCAAGAGAATCGAGAGCCCGGCAATGCCGATAAAACGGAACTAAACTCAGACGAAATCGAGGCGCTCGCCGATGATGCGACAGAGGCATTTGGTGAGGAAGCCGCCGCAATTGAAGCGCAGGGCAATGACACTATCGAGGCATTTGAGCAGGAGTCTGATGTGCGCGAGACCGTGTCGAGCGATCGTTCAAGTCTGCGCAGCGCGTCGGTCACGCAGATGCCGCTGACCGCCAAGATTGCCGCCCTAGAGGCTGCCATCGGTAAAATAGCGACAGGCTGGGAGCCTGATGGTGATGAACGCGACGAACTGGCAGTGCCCGACGCTCCGGCGATGGCCTGGGAAGATGACGTCGATCTGGATGCTAAGGGTGTGCCCTTTGTCAAAAAGACTGCGGCCCCCGAAGAGAGTGCGCCGGAGGAGAAAGACACATCCGCCGCTGATGCACAGCAGAGCGACGCGGCTCAACAGGCCGGTACAGGTTTTGGCGTCGATGATCAGTTGATGGATGAAGAAGCCCTGCGCGATCTGGTGGCCGAGATCGTGCGATCAGAGTTGCAGGGTGCATTGGGCGAGCGCATCACGCGCAATGTCCGCAAGTTGGTGCGCCGTGAGATCCACCGCGCGCTGACCGCGCATGAAATGGAATAGCTAGGCGCTAACCTCCGCCGCCGCCGCGAGAAGGCCATCGAGATCGAAATAGGTCTCGATGTGCTGGCCCAAGGCATCCAGCGTTTCTTCGATCATGTCTTCGAACACGATGGAGGCTTGCGCTCCCAACATCCCCAAATAGGCCGCCCGAAAGCTGTCGGAGGCGAAAAGGCCGTGGAGGTAGCTGCCGTAGACACGACCTGTGCTTGCGCCCTCAGCAAACCCATCGAGGCAGAGCCATGGCCTCTCGCAATCAAGGCCCGTGGTGGCGCCCATGTGAATTTCGTATCCGGAAACGTCGGCGCCGCTGGCAATATGTGTGCCGCTGCGCTGCGCCAAATGTTTGAGCGGCTCCAGCACTGTTTGCACATCGAGATGGCCCAGGCCCGCAACCATTCCCGACGCGCCCTCTATTCCGTCCGGATCGCTGATGGTTTTTCCTAACATCTGATAGCCGCCGCACAGGCCAAGCACATGCCCGCCACGGCGGATATGGGCGGCAATATCGATATCCCAACCTGCCTCACGGAGTGCCGCAAGGTCCGCGATGGTGGATTTGCTGCCGACAAGCAGCACCAGATCGGCCTCCGCAGGGATCGCTGTGCCGTTGGTGATCATCCGCAGATCGACAGAAGGCTCGGCGGCCAGTGGATCGAGATCGTCGAAGTTGGCGATCCGCGGCAGTTGCGGCACGGCGATGACGATGCCCGCGCCGCCTGAACGGCTGCGCGCCGGCAGATCCATCACATCCTCGGCGGGCAGGCGATAGGCGGTCTCAAACCACGGCAGGACACCGAGCGAGCGCCAGCCCGTGCGCGCGGCGATATCATCGCGGCCCGCGTCAAAAAGGCTCCGGTCACCGCGAAACTTGTTGACGCAAAAGCCCTTGATCAGCGCGTTGTCGGCATCGTCCAACACCGCTTTCGTCCCGACGATCTGAGCAATGACGCCGCCCCGATCAATGTCGCCCATCAGGATGACAGGCACGCCGGCGGCACGGGCAAATCCCATATTGGCAATGTCGCCAGCCCGCAGGTTCGTCTCGGCCGGGGAGCCCGCACCCTCGATCACTACAACATCACATTGCGCCGCGAGCCGCTGAAAACTCTCTAGGACCGCGGGCATCAGATCTATTTTGTTGCGCCCGAAGGCACGGGCTTCCTGCTGCCCCGCGACCTTGCCTTGAACGATAACTTGCGCTCCTGTGGCAGTTTGCGGCTTAAGAAGTACGGGGTTCATGTCGGTGTGAGGTGCCACGCCACAGGCCCGTGCTTGAAGGGCCTGAGCACGGCCGATCTCGCCGCCATCCGAGGTCACGGCAGCATTGTTCGACATATTTTGCGGCTTGAAAGGCCGCACGTTGAGGCCGCGTGCGCGCAGGGCCCTGAGAATCCCCGTGACGATTATAGACTTGCCGACATTGCTACCGGTCCCCTGAATCATGATCGCTTTTGCCATCGTCTGCTCCTGCCTGTCTTTGCCGGACCGTGGCGCAAAGCGCGGGCGGGTAAAAGGTTCATCGCACAGGTGGCGGACACAAAAAAACGCAGCCCAGAGGCTGCGTCTTTTTCAGTTGCCGTCGTGACGCGTGTACTTACGCGGCTTCGGCCTGCTGTGCTGCATTGCGGCGTTCTGATTCTTCGCGCGACAGTGCGACGGAGGTCCGCACACCTTTGCCCACGAAATCCATCAAACCAGTCACAACGCGTTCGTTCGGATCAATTCCAGCGCAACTCAGTACTTCACGGCCATCGCGCGATCGTGCCCACCGGGCGATCTGCTCAGGACCGTTTCCATACTTCTTGTCATCTGCTATCGCATCATCCAATGCTGCCAATACCACGGCTGCAAACAGTTTACGGGCACGGTTACCTTGCTCGTTATTAAAGGCAGTGCCATCAACGAAATCTTTCAACTCGTCGTCCTTCCATTATTCTTGCTCTTGTCATTTCGACGTCCGCCACTTCTGACAGATAAGGAGCGATTCGGATACCCCATTTAGGCATGGCACCTATGCAAAAAGCGCATAGCTTTTTAAGGGTACACTACCAAACACGGCTCCTTGTGTGTGGTTTCTACGCAAGATATAGGACGGAGCAAGAATTGATCAACCTTTTGCCAGAGTTTTGCCACATGCCCAAAATCAACGGAAACGAGATTCGCCCCGGAAATGTCCTCGAGCATAACGGTGGCCTGTGGGCTGCTGTAAAGGTCGATCATGTAAAACCGGGCAAAGGTGGTGCATTTGCGCAAGTCGAACTGAAGAATTTGCGCAACGGTTCCAAATTAAATGAGCGTTTTCGCAGCGCTGACAAGGTCGAGAAAGTCCGGCTTGAGCAAAAGGACCAGCAGTTTCTCTATGAAGAGAACGGCATGTTGGTGCTGATGGACACCGATACTTACGAGCAGGTGCAGCTGGCGGCCGATCTGCTGGGAGAACGGCGCCCGTTTTTGCAAGATGGTATGATGATCGTGGTCGAGTATCACGAGGAAGAAGCGATCAATGCTGCATTGCCGCAAAAAGTAACCTGCCGGATCGTGGAAACGGAGCCTGTGGTCAAAGGCCAGACAGCGGCCAACTCCTTCAAACCTGCTATCCTTGATAATGGCGTGAAGGTGTCCGTGCCGCCCTTCGTCGGGCCGGACGAAGACATCATCGTAAACACTGAGACGATGGAATACGTAGAGCGCGCCTGATCAGCACCCGAACCGCAGTCCCCCGGGGCTGCGGTTTGCGTTTTAGCCGATGCGTGTGACGATGGCGGTGTCGGCGCGCATCTCGCCCGTGCTGCGGTCAAAACGCAGGTAGGCCAACGCCTCATCGCCCGCGCGCGTGAGTAGGGTTCCTGCCGGTTTCCCGTCGGTCGTGATCTGCGCTCCCGCACCCGCGGCGCCCTCGACCGCAACTTTTGCCAGTCCTTTGCGCAACTCTGTCTTGTGCTTCATACGCGCCGTGACCTCCTGACCCACGTAGCAGCCCTTCCGGAAATCGACACCGTGCAGTCGCTCGAACGCCATTTCGAGAATGAAGGTGTCGGGCGTCAGCTCAACCCCGCTTTGCGGGATCATGTGCGCGACGTGAAGGGCTGCCCAATCGGTCGTATCGTCTTGCTGTGGTGTGTCGCGGTACGCACGCCAGCCCAATGCAGCGTCTCGCGGATCTGGCAGGGCATCGGGCGGTGCCTCTCCGGTGCCGCGGTGCAGGTGCAGGTCGGTTGGCGTTATGGTTACGTCGGCGCGCAGTTTGTACATCGTCAGCCTCTGAATCAGCATATCTCCCTGTGCTGCATCAGCATCGAGCAGGACGTCGTCCCCGGCGGCCATGAGGAAGAAATCGGCCATGTATTTGCCCTGTGGCGTGAGGATGGCAGCATAGACAAGGCCCTGCTCCAGCCGCTTGATATCATTCGTGATCAAGCCTTGCAGGAAATCGCGGGTGTCTGCGCCGCTGAGGCGCAGGATGCGGCGGAGGGGCTGGCTCATCGGGCTGTCCTTTTATCATTGATTTTAATATAGCAATTCACGCGCCCCAAAACAGGGGCAATTTGAAAGGATCGCCATGCGGGCGCGGGTTTCAGTGATTGTGCCGACTTTGAACGCCGAGACGTCCCTTGCGGCGTGCTTCGGCGCTTTGATGGAGGGGCTCGATGCCGGTCTGATCCGCGAATTGATCGTGAGCGATGGTGGCTCAAACGATGCCACGGGCCCTGTGGCGCAGGCCTGGGGCGCGGAGGTGTTGGAGGGGCCTGCCTCACGGGGGGGTCAATTGCGGCGCGGTGTGGCGGCGGCGCAGGGCGATTGGTTTTTGATCGTTCATGCCGACACCGTGCTTGCTCCCGGCTGGTCGGACACGGTGCGCGCGCATCTTGAACTGCCTATGCAGGCAGGCTGGTTCCGGCTGATGTTCGACGAACGCGGAGTTGCGGCGGCTTTTGTTGCGGCTTGGGCGAATTGGCGCAGCCGCGCGGGGCTGCCCTACGGCGATCAAGGGCTTTTGGTGCACCGATCGCTCTACGATAGGGCGGGTGGCTATCCCGATCAGCCGCTGATGGAGGATGTGGCGCTGGCACGTGCGCTGCGCGGGCGTCTCAGGGAGCTCGACGGTGTGGCCGTCACCTCAGCGGCAAAGTACCGCACGCAAGGCTGGCTGCTGCGTGGCGGCCGCAACCTGTGGACCCTGATGCGCTACTTCGGCGGCGCAAAGCCCGAGGTTCTGGCCCGGGTTTACCGCCGCTAGGCCCTCTCAGGAGCCGAAGAAATGCTGGCCGATGCGTTGCAGAAGATTGGGCTGCGGCTCTTCCGCACCCGGATCGCGCCGCCTCAAAACGCCTTTTGTGCGGTCCGCGACGATCTTGCCGTCCCGGAATTGTAGGCGGTAGAGGTCGGCATAGATGCCACCGCGCTCCAGCAACTCTTCGTGCGTACCCTCATCGACCGCACGGCCCCGGTCCATCACGATGATCTTATCGGCGTTTCTGATCGTGCTCAGGCGGTGCGCGATCACCAGCGTCGTGCGGCCTTGCGAGAGGCGATCGAGCGCGTCCTGAACCACCTGCTCGGACTGCGCATCGAGCGCGCTCGTGGCCTCATCGAGCAGCAGAACGGGCGTGTTGCGCAGCAGGGCGCGGGCGATTACCACGCGCTGGCGCTGGCCGCCCGAAAGGGCAGAGCCGCGCGGCCCGACGCGGGTGTCTAGTCCGTGCTCGAGCTGGGGCAGGAAATCGGAGACGAAGGCCGCATCGAGCACCGCTTTCAAAGCCCCGTCCGTCACATCGGTGCGGCCCAGTACGATATTCTCCCGCAGTGTTTCATCGAAAAGTAGCGCTTCCTGGCTCACGACGGAAAACAACGTGCGCAGATCGGGGATCGCCATATCGGTGGTGGCGATCCCCCCGATGCGAACAACGCCCGTGGTCGGATCAAGCAGGCGGGTGAGCAGATTGAAGATGGTCGATTTGCCCGCGCCCGACGCACCGACCAGCGCGGTCGTCTGCCCGGCAAGGGCCGTGAGCGACAGACCGTGCAGGACCTCGGTCTCGCCAAACGAGAGTGTGACATCCTCCAGCGTGATATCGGCATCCTGCACAGGAGCGGCAAGCGGGTTCTGGGGGGAGGTCTGGCTCAGCGGAGCGTCCATCAGTTCTTTGATCCGCTCGAGCGCCGCCGCCGCAGTCTGCCACTGTCCACTGATCGCGCCAAGGCGGCGCAGCGGATTGAACGTGAAGCCCATCGCAGTGAAAAAGGTCATGAACTCGCCGATGGTCTTGTCACCGGAGATGATCTCGGAGCCACCGTAGAGGATCACCGCCATGAAGCCGATGCCGGAAATGATATCGATCATCGCGGGGATCGCGGAACTGCCGAAGG
This sequence comes from Sulfitobacter sp., assembly GCA_024636395.1. Taxonomy (GTDB): domain Bacteria; phylum Pseudomonadota; class Alphaproteobacteria; order Rhodobacterales; family Rhodobacteraceae; genus JAGXHD01. Next base: position 2,142 of record JAGXHD010000140.1, on the reverse strand, counting down.
CGGTCCGCACTTCGGTGGACACGAAATCCTTGGTAATATCGCGGTATTGGCGGGCCTGATAGGCTTCCAGCGCGTTGAGCTTGATCTGCACGATGCCGTGGAACACCTCATCGAGGCGGGTCGAGAGGGTGGCGCCGAGATCGCGGGCTTCGCGCGCGCGCCGACGTACGAATTTCTGCGCGATGGCGGCGGGCAGAACCATCAATGGAATACCGATGCAAGCCAGCAACGCCCAGATGGGATCAATAGAAACGGCCACCCCCAGCAGCACCAGCAGCCCGATGAAATCACGTCCCGCGCCTGTGATGATCGCGCGCCACACGTCGCCCACGGCGTTCACGTCCGATTGTACCCGCTGCACCAGAAAGCCCGGCGGGTGGGTCTGGTGAAAGGCGCCGTCCTGCTGCATCATACGGTCCAGCAGATCGATGCGCATATCCGCCGCCGAGCGCTGAGCGATGCGCGTCAGCAGCACTTTCTGTGCCACGCCAGAGACGGCGCGGATCAGAAATATCCCCATCAGAACGAAACCTACGATCAGGAGCCATGATTGCTCTCCGGCCACGAAAACGCGGTCGAACATGGGCTCCATCAGCTTGGCCATGGCGCCCAGGCTCGCGCCTTCGAGGACCATAAACCCCACAGCGATAGCCAGCTTGCCCATATGGCGGCGCAGATAGTCGCGCCAAAGCCAGCGCATCAGCGCGCCCGAAGTATAGGTCTTTTCGCTGATCATGGGAAACTTGGCCTTTGAATTTCGCGCTTTGCACTTTTGCCGCAGCTTAAAGGGCGCAGGGTTGAGGAGCAAGCATCAGGCACGATTGACGCCGCGGGCGCCACGGCTATGGTTGCGGCGATGGCCATGTATGGCCATGTATGGCACCCGATGGATGGATAGGACAAACAGATATGACAAACAGGCCAAACCTGTCACAGGGGCGCGGATATCTCGCCATTCCCGGTCCTTCGGTGATGCCGGAGGCGGTGTTGCAGGCGATGCACCGGCCTGCGCCAAACATCTATGCCGGCGAATTGGTGGATATGATGCCGGGCATCATGGCTGATCTCAAGAGCGTCGCTCGGACTGAGCATTATGCTGCAATCTATATCGGCAATGGCCATGCGGCATGGGAAGCGGCGCTGAGCAATGTCATCTCGCCCGGTGATCTGGTGTTGGTGCCTGCTACGGGGCGGTTCGGCCACGGTTTCGGTGATGTGGCGACTGGGCTCGGCGCGCAGGTTCAACTGCTCGAATTCGGAAAGTCCTCGCCCATGGATCTTGAGGTGATTGCAGAGGCCATCGCCCAGGACAAGGACCACAGGATCAAGGCGGTTCTGGCGGTGCATGTGGATACATCAAGCTCTGTTCTGAATGATATCAAGGGTGTGCGGGACGTTCTTGATGCAGCAGGGCATCCGGCCTTGCTGATGGCCGATTGCATCGCCTCGCTGGGCTGTGACCGTTTCGAGATGGACGACTGGGGCGTGGATGTGATGCTTACCGGCTGTCAGAAAGGGCTTATGGTCCCGCCCGGTTGTTCATTCGTGTTCTTTAACGAGCGCGCGCGGGCGGTGCGCGAAGCGATGCCGCGCGTCAGCCGCTACTGGGACTGGACCCCGCGGAGCACGGCTACGGAATTCTGGATGTATTTCAACGGAACCGCGCCCACGCATCACCTCTACGGACTGCGCATTGCGCTCGATATGATCCACGATGAGGGGATCGAGCAGGTCTGGGCGCGTCATACGGTGCTTGCCCGTGCGATCTGGGCGGCCTGCGATGCCTGGAGCGCGGGGGGCGATCTGCGGATGAACATCGCCGATCCGGCCTGCCGCAGCACGGCGGTGACCTCGCTACGCTTGTCGGGGGCTGATGGCACCCGCCTGCGCAATTGGGTCGAACAGGAAGTGGGGCTGACCCTTGGGATCGGGCTTGGCATGGCTGAAGTCGGCGATCCGGCGCGCGACGCATTTTTCCGGCTCGGACATATGGGCCACGTCAACGGCCAGATGATTATGGGGCTTTTGGGCGGCATGCAGGCCGGGATGAGCGCTTTGGGGATCGCGCATGGACGCGGCGCGCTGGATGCGGCGGCAGAAGTGATCGGCGGGGCTTAGTCCCGCCGCGCCTCGACATAGCTG
>JAGXHD010000139.1 GCA_024636395.1 Sulfitobacter sp. | reverse complement strand
TCGTTCAGATCATCGAAGATCACGGGCTCACGTTCATCGGCCCAACCGCCGAACATATCCGCATGATGGGCGACAAGATCACCGCCAAGGACACGATGAAAGCGCTCGGCGTGCCTTGCGTGCCCGGCAGCGACGGCGGCGTACCCACGCTGGAGGAGGCGCAGCGCCTCGGCGAGGAGATCGGCTATCCGGTGATCATCAAGGCGACGGCGGGCGGCGGTGGCAAGGGCATGAAGGTCGCACAATCGGCCAAGGACATGGAGCGCGCCTATCAAACCGCGCGCGCCGAGGGCAAATCGAACTTCGGCAATGACGAGGTGTATATCGAGAAATACCTCACCACACCGCGCCACATCGAAATTCAGGTGTTCGGCGACGGCAAGGGCCGTGCCGTTCATCTGGGCGAGCGAGACTGCTCGCTGCAACGGCGCCACCAAAAGGTATTCGAGGAGGCCCCCGGCCCTTCGATCACCGCTGAGGAGCGCGCACGCATCGGCAAGGTCTGTGCGGATGCCTGCGCAAACATTAATTACATCGGTGCGGGAACGATCGAATTTCTCTACGAGAACGGCGAATTTTACTTCATCGAGATGAACACCCGTCTCCAGGTCGAGCATCCGGTGACGGAAGCGATTTTTGGCGTCGATCTCGTCCGTGAACAGATCCGTGTGGCAGCAGGCTTGCCCATGTCGTTCGAGCAGGATGATCTGGTGATCAATGGCCACGCTATCGAAGTGCGGATCAATGCCGAAAAACTACCAAATTTCTCGCCCTGCCCCGGCAAGATCACGCAGTATCATGCTCCCGGCGGGCTTGGTGTCCGGATGGACAGCGCGCTTTACGATGGCTATAAAATACCGCCCTATTACGACAGCCTCATCGGGAAGCTCATCGTACACGGGCGGGACAGGCCAGAAGCGCTCGCCCGTCTGGGCCGCGCGCTGGGCGAGCTGATCGTCGACGGGGTCGACACGACCGTACCGCTGTTTCACGCCCTGCTGCAGGAAAAAGACATCCATACCGGCGGTTACAACATCCACTGGCTGGAACATTGGCTGGAAACAAACCTCGGGGATGCCTGAGGACGATGCCTGAGCTCACACCGGAGCTTTTGCTGCACGGCTATAGCGTCGGCATCTTCCCTATGAGCGAGTCACGCGACGATCCGGAGATTTTCTGGGTCGATCCGCGCAGGCGAGGTATCCTGTCGCTCGACGGGTTCCACATCTCACGCTCGTTGCGCCGCGCCATGCAGCGCACTCCCTGGACGGTCACCATCGACCGCGATTTCGAAGGAGTGGTGGATGGATGCGCCGACCGGGAGGATACCTGGATCAATGCAGAGATCCGCGCACTCTATCTTGCACTTCACGAGCGCGAACAGGCCCATTCGATCGAGGTCTGGGACAACGAGAGCCTCGTGGGAGGAGTCTATGGGGTGGTGCTCGGAGGGGCATTCTTCGGCGAGAGCATGTTTTCGCGCCGCACGAATGCCTCGAAGATTGCTCTGGCCTGTCTGGTTGACCGTTTGAAGCAAGGCGGGTTCACCCTGTTCGATACACAATTCATCACCGATCATCTGGCTTCGTTGGGCGCAATCGAGATCACCCGCGCGCAATATCATGCCCAACTCGCCGCTGCAAAATCACGCGTGGCGTCATTCACAGCCGCACCGGATGCCAGCCCTCAAGAGGTGATGCAGCGCATGACCCAGATATCGTAGCGCTGATGCTCCATCGGATTGAGCGCGGGTGCGGAAGCAATCATCCAGCCACTGAACACAGTACCCGCACGCCCGATCTCGGAAACCTCCAGCGCAGCATATGCATCGCCCGCCGGGTTCCCCTCCGGATAACGGCATTCGTTGAGCGCGATCTTGAGAAGGCCGATGGCCGCCACTTCCCCGTTGGGTACGCTGAGTTCAATCGTCGTGCCGGATGTCTTGTCGAGTGCGCGCAACACGGCACCCTGCCCGTTACTCGTCGCCTCAGCAGAAGCTGCGCTCGCGCACATCACACATATCAGGCCAAGGGCGTATTTCACTCCGGGGTCCACGCCTCGTAGTCGCCGCGGTCTGCCGGTTTTTCGCGGCGGATTGAGCCACTGGGCGCGTAAGCCAGCATGGTGCCCGTCAAGTTCTCCTGATGCGGCTTTTCCCAGTCCTTATGGGCCAGCGGCTTGTCCGTAGGGGGCTCATCGTAGGTACGATGCATCCAACCGTGCCAATCGGGATTGATCCGGCTCGCCTCGATCTCGCCATTGAAGATCACCCAGCGTTTGCTGTCGTCACTGTTGCGGTAGTAAATGTTGCCCTGCGCATCCTCGCCGACTTTCTCGCCCTTGCGCCACGTGAAGAACTGCGTGTTGAGCGTCTGGCCGTTCCACCAAGTGAAAGCGCTGAGAATTTTACTGAAGATACCCATGACTGCGTCCCTTATGTGCTTGCCCCTGATATGACCTAATATGCCGGAGAGGTCCAGCCACGCCGCGTGGCAATCGACTCCTCCTCGCGGGGGCGCCCCTGCCCGGACGCATCACAGGCGGAGCGTTCGGCAAGCGGCTGAACCGATCTCGATGCTAAGTCGTCAGCACTCTCCGCCCGATATAACGAATGAGCCGTGTCCGCCGATACAGATCCACTTTGTACCAGGAAAAGCGGAAACACTCTTATTGCGGAGGGTTACAAACCAGCAGCCTGCCAATCAGCCTTTCCCGCATCGCTATGAAAGCTGCTAGAGGCCCCTCAGGCCAGTGCGGTAACTTCGATCTCGATGCGGTATTTGTCGTCGATCAGCCCACATTCGATCATCGTAGCGGCGGGCGGATGATCGCCGAACGTCTCCGACAACAGCGGCCAGCAAGCCTCGAACTCGGCACGATCAGGCAGCATGTAGGTTACGCGGACGACTTTCGTCAGGTCCGTTCCTGCATTTTCCAGCGCTTCGCGAATGATACGCAGCGCATCGGCGCATTGTGCGACCACGTCATCACCCTGCCCGACCGTTCCGGCCACATGCACAAAACCGCCCGCCACGACCGCACGGCAATAGCCCAGCTTCGCTTCAAATGCGCCACCCGAAGAAATACGTTTCATATCGAATCCTTTAATTGAAAAAGGCAGGCCTGAGCGGCCTGCCTTTTGGGAAGTGTTGAGGGCAGTTTACCCCGCCGTTGCAGGTTCTTTCTCCGCATCGGCGTGGATCATCAGCGGCTTGGCGTCAGACGTCACCGCCTCTTCGTTAACCACAACCTCCGTCACACTGTCCAACCCTGGCAACTCGAACATGGTGTCGAGCAGGATATCCTCGAGGATCGAGCGCAGACCCCGCGCGCCGGTTTTGCGCAGGATCGCACGCTTGGCGATGGCTGTCAGCGCGTCGTCGGTGAATGTAAGCTGCGTATCCTCAAGCTCGAACAGCCGCTGGTATTGCTTGACCAGCGCGTTTTTCGGCTTTGTCAGGATCGTGACGAGCGCATCCTCATCCAGATCCTCAAGCGTCGCCAAAACAGGCAGACGGCCCACAAACTCAGGAATCAGACCGAACTTCAGGAGGTCTTCCGGCTCCAGATCAGTAAAGATCTCGCCGATGCCGCGCGCGTCCTTGTCACGCACATCAGCGCCAAAGCCCATGGCAGAGCCTTTGCCGCGCGCTGCGATGATCTTGTCGAGCCCCGCGAAAGCACCACCACAGATGAACAAAATGTTCGTGGTGTCCACTTGCAGGAATTCCTGCTGTGGATGCTTGCGCCCGCCCTGCGGCGGCACGGATGCGACTGTGCCTTCCATAAGCTTCAACAGCGCTTGCTGTACGCCCTCGCCCGACACGTCTCGGGTGATCGATGGATTTTCAGATTTGCGCGTGATTTTATCGACTTCGTCGATATAGACGATGCCGCGCTGTGCTCGCTCCACGTTATACTCGGAAGCCTGAAGCAGCTTGAGGATGATGTTTTCAACATCTTCGCCCACGTATCCGGCCTCGGTCAGGGTGGTGGCATCGGCCATGGTGAATGGCACATCAAGGATCCGCGCCAGTGTCTGCGCAAGCAGCGTTTTGCCGCAGCCAGTTGGGCCCATCAACAAGATGTTGGACTTCGCCAGTTCGATATCGCCGCCTTTTTGGGCGTGGTTGAGGCGCTTGTAGTGGTTATGAACCGCCACCGAAAGCACCCGCTTGGCCATCGCTTGGCCGATGACATAATCATCGAGCACATCGCAGATGTCTTTGGGCGTAGGCACGCCATCTGTTGATTTAAGGCCGGATGCCTTTGTTTCTTCACGGATGATATCCATGCACAGCTCGACACATTCATCACAGATGAACACGGTCGGGCCCGCGATCAGCTTGCGCACCTCGTGTTGGCTTTTGCCGCAAAAGCTACAGTACAGGGTATTTTTGCTGTCGCCGGTGGTTGAATTGGCCATGGGAGCCCTTTCAGGTCTGATGCTGGGGTGCGGCACCGTAAAAGGATGCCACGGAACGAATTGGCTTCAAGTCTAGGTCACGCACTCCGGTCCTGCAATCGGATAAACCGGAGCGCGCGCTTTTGTGGCTTACTTGCCCTTCTTGGGCTTCTTGGCATCGGGATCTTCGGATTTGCCGCGGTTCTCCACGATCTCGTCGATGTGGCCCCACTCCTTGGCTTCCTCGGGGGTCATCCACTTATCACGGTCGAGCGCCTTCTGCACGGTTTTGTAGTCCTGCCCGGTGTGCTTGACGTAGAGTTGGTACATCCGCTCACGCGTCTGCTCGATATGGCGGGCCGAGATCAGGATATCGGCGGCGACGCCCTGCGATCCACCCGACGGCTGGTGGATCATCACTTCGGAGTTGGGCAGAGAGAAACGCATGCCCTTTTCCCCGCCAACTGCGATCACCGAGCCCATGGAGGCCGCCATGCCGCAGATCAGCGTGGAAACTTTCGGGCGGATGTATTGCATCGTATCGTAGATCGATAGACCAGCGGAGACCTCGCCACCGGGCGAGTTGATGTACATGCTGATTTCCTTGGACGGATTCTCGGATTCGAGGTGCAGCAATTGTGCTACGATCAGATGGCTCATGCCGCTGTGGATGGGACCGTTGATGAACACGATCCGCTCTTTGAGCAGACGCGAAAAGATGTCGTAGGCGCGCTCGCCACGGGCAGTTTGCTCCACGACCATGGGAACGAGGTTCATGTATGTCTCAACGGGATCTTGCATATGCGTGTGCCTTCAAATGGGGTTGTGCGGGACCATACCCGCCCAAGCGTTACCACGAGATTAGTCCCACGCTTAGGGAGCTTCAAGGGGGGCTGACCGCAGATCACCCGGCCGCTTGCTTCGGTGCGCGGCGGCTCTATCTCGCACTGCATGAATGATACATCCTCCCCATTTCCGCCCAACGCTGCCGCAGCCCACGCCCGGCTCGCCGAATTCGCCCTGCATGCCGGCGCTGACTACGCCAAAAAACGGAATTTCGATTTGGGCGCAGGCGCGCATAGACACGTATCAACGCTATCTCCCTATCTGCGCATGAAGGTGCTCGACGAGGCGGATGTGTGCCGCGCAGTGTTGTCAAGGATGGACCCCCGCGACGCCGATAAATTCATCGCCGAGGTTTGGTGGCGCACCTATTGGAAGGGCTGGATGGAGCAGCGCCCCGCCGTCTGGGCCGCCTACCGCGATGATCTGACGCGTCTGCACAACGAGGTGCAGACGCAATCGGGCCTGCGCGCGCGTTGGGAAGCGGCCTGTCTGGGGCAAACGGGCATCAAGCCCTTCGATCACTGGGCACAGGAGCTGGTGCAGACCGGATATCTGCACAATCACGCCCGCATGTGGTTCGCCTCGATCTGGATCTTCACGCTGGAGCTGCCCTGGCAACTTGGCGCCGATTTCTTCTTGCGTCATCTGCTGGACGGAGATGCAGCGGTCAACACGCTAAGCTGGCGCTGGGTGGCGGGTATCCAGACGCGGGGCAAGACCTACCTCGCGGATGCGGGAAATATCGCAAAATTCACCGACGGGCGCTTCGTGGGCACGCAGGGGCTCGCGCAAAATGCCGCACCCGTGAGCGCGCCGCCCCCACCCGAGCGCCAGCCTCTCCCCGAGATCACCCCGTATGCAGGTGCCCCCGCCGACCGTGTGGGACTGTTGCTGCACTCTGACGATCTGGGCGCACCTTTTCTGGAGCGCATCGGGGTTACACCTGCCAGCGTGGCCTTTCTCGATTGCACCGCCGCCCAGAGCCCTTGGCAGAGCGCGCCGATGGTGGTCGAGTTTCGGACCGCGCTCGCACGCGACGTTTGGCCTCATGTGCAAATTCTCGATACCGAGGATGGCATCCATAGCTGGGTAGAGGAGCAAGGCCTCGACCATATTGTGGCACCCCATGCTCCCGTAGGCTCCGCGCGCAGCGCTCTGAGGCGCCACCGAAAAACAGACAAGACGCCTGTCAGCGAGGTGCGCCGCGAGATCGATAGCGCAGCCTGGCCGCTGGCAACTGCTGGTTTCTTCAAATTCCGCAAGCATATCCCCGATTTGCTGGACCGCTTTGCAGGGTGATCGCGTCGCATTATCACACCCAAAGTGTCATAAAACCGTGACGGAATCGGCGCACAAAGGCGGCAGAACAAAAAATCCAGCCGGAGCATGCCATGACACGCAAAGACATTCTCGAAGATCCCTCCATCGGCAACAAGGCAGAAGCCTTCGAGGCCTTTGACGATATTCCCACAAATCCCAATCTTGCACGCACCATCGGCCAGGTCGTTGCGGGCCGCTATTCGCGCCGCGATATGTTCAAAGGCGCGCTGGCTGTGACCACCACCACCGCGCTGTTCGGCACCTCCGCTATGATCGCGCCACGGCAGGCCTCCGCGACCGGCACCTCGCGCTACAACTTCACGGAACTTGAGTGGGCCAATGACACGATGCACCACGTCGCTGAGGGCTATGATGCAGAGATCCTGCTGCGCTGGGGTGATCCGATCACAGCAGACGCACCTGAGTTCGACGTGATGAACCAGACGGCAGCGGCACAGCTCAAGCAGTTTGGCTACAATAACGATTATGTGGGCTTCACCCCGCTCAACGATGCGGGCACACGCGGCCTTTTGTGCGTAAACCACGAATACACCAATGAAGAGGTCATGTTCCCGGGGCTGGGCCGTCAGGATCAGGCCGCATTTGCCGGCATGACGCCGGAACTGGTCGATATCGAGATGGCGGCCCACGGTGGCACGGTCGTCGAGATCGAGAAGGAGACAACCGGCGCGTGGCGTCTGAACCGCGACAGCCGGTACAACCGCCGCATCACCCCGCTCGACACGAAAATGACGCTCAGCGGCCCCGCCGCGGGCCACGTCCGGATGCAGACCAGCGAAGATCCCGAGGGCAGATCGGTGATCGGTACGCTCAACAACTGTGCTGGCGGCATGACACCTTGGGGCACCTATCTGATGGCCGAGGAGAACTTCCACGGGTATTTCTGGACCGATGTGCTCGATGCCGACGGCAAGCCCGACCTGAGCGCCTTGGCAGAGGCCGACATCAAACGCCACGACCGCTACGGCGTGCCCGGCATGTGGTACAATTGGGGCGTACATCACGCGCGCTTCAACCTCGACCGCGAGCCCAACGAGCCGAACCGCTTTGGCTGGATCGTGGAAGTCGACCCCCGCGACCCGGAAGCGATGCCGGTCAAGCACACCGCTCTGGGCCGCTTCCGCCATGAGGGCTGCGAAACCACGGTCTCGGCCGACGGGCGGCTGGTGATCTACTCCGGCGATGATAACCGGTTCGACTACATGTATAAATATGTCTCGGGCGGCACCGTTGGCGAGGATAAGGCGGCAAACTCCGCGCTGCTGTCGGACGGGACACTGTATGTCGCGCGTTTTGACGAGGACGGCACGATTGCTTGGCTGCCGTTGGTACACGGCGAAGGGCCGCTGACGGCGGAAAACGGCTTCAACGATCAAGGCGACGTGGTCATCGACACGCGGCTTGCCGCCGATCTGCTGGGGGCCACGCCTATGGACCGCCCCGAGGATGCACAGCCGCGCGGCGACGGCTCGGTCTATCTGATGCTCACCAATAATTCGCGGCGCAAACCCGACCAGCTCAACGCCGCGAACCCGCGCCCCGAGAATACCTTTGGCCACATCATCGAGATCAAGGAAGACGCAGGCGATCACGGTGCGACGGCGGGGACCTGGTCGATCTTGGTGCGCTGCGGCGATCCATCTGTTGCCGAGGTCGGCGCGCTCTGGAACCCTGAGACCTCCACGAACGGTTGGTTCGGCTCACCCGACAACGCAGCGATCGACGCGGACGGACGGCTCTGGATCTCCACCGATCAGGGCGGGAATTGGGGCGAGACGGGCAAATCCGACGGACTCTACGCGCTGGAGACCGAAGGCGCCGCACGGGGCACCTCAAAGCTCTTCTTCCGCTGCCCTGTCGGCGGCGAGATGTGCGGGCCTTACTTCACCGATGATCAGGAGACGCTCTTCGTCGCTGTGCAGCACCCCGGTACGGATGGCACGAAGGACCTTGCGGGCTTCGAGCGCGACAGCACCTTCGAGGATCCGGCGACCCGGTGGCCCGATTTCGATCCCGCGATGCCCCCCCGTCCTGCGGTGGTGGTCATCACCAAGCAGGGTGGCGGTAAAATCGCCGTGTGAAATTTAAAATAATTTCTTTCAATTATGTGAATGAGCCCCTTCGTCGCCGGAGGGGCTCATTTTTATCAAGGCTGCGGAGCTGCGTTACTCACCTTCGAAACATGCCACCATGTTGTCCGCAAACTGCCGCATGAGCGTGCCATAGGGGGTTTCGCCATCCCCGATCGGGTCGAGCACCGCCACCCGTGTCGGCTGCCCCTCCAACGCCGTGCGCAGCAGCGCATCGTTTTCCTGCGGCGCGGTGAAGGCGCACACGGCTGGATGCTCCGCCAGATGATCCCGTAGCGCCTTGATCCTCGCAGGTCCGGGCGCACTGCCATCGCCGGGCACGATGAAAGCATCCGCCTCGACACCGAAGGTCGCCTCGAAATACTGGAACGCGTCGTGCATCACCATGAAAGGCGTGTCACGGTAGGGTGCCATCTGCGCGGCCAGTTCCTGCTCCAGCGACTGTACGTCCGCAGTGAAGGTGCGCCAGTTGGTATCGTAGGTCGCTGCGTTGTCTGGATCTATCTCGCTCAACTGCTGGGCGATCAGCCCTGCCCAGAGCACGGCATTGGACGGAGACAACCAGCCGTGCGGATCGATATCGCCGTGATGGTCATGCCCGACGTGTGCCGCGTGGTCCTTGTGCTCCGCGTGGCCCTCAAGTTCCGCATGTTCCGAATGATCGGCGTGCCCGGCGTGGTCGGCATGCCCGGCGTGGTCAGCATGCCCGGCGTGGTCAGCATGCCCCTCGTCGCCATGCGCCTCGGCATGGTCATGTTCGTGCGACCCGAGATACTCTGCCTCCCGCATCGGCAGGGTCTTGCTGCCGCCATGGTCCATCAGCGTCAGCCGCACGGCATCCCCAGAGAGCGTGTCGAGCGGCTCCTCTAGCCAATGGGTAAGTGCGGGCCCGACCCAGACCACCAGTTCCGCCTCGCCGAGTGCGCGCGCTTCCGAGGGGCGCATGGCATAGCCATGCGGCGATGCGCCCGTGGGGATCAACTGTGACGGGCTGCCCACCCCGTCCATGATCTGCGCGACAAGCGACCGGATGGGCGCGATATCGGCCACGACGCGCGGTGCCTCTTGTGCCACGGCAGGCGTGGCAAGAAAACAGAGGGTTGCAATCATTGGGCGCATATCAGGATCTCCGGAAAACAAAGGTTGGCCCTCTTGCTACTTCGGATGTTATAACATATCAATAGTGAAATGTTTACCAAGCGGAGCTTCGCTATGTCCGATCCCATCGGTTTTCAATGTGCCGATCACGGCACCTGCCGCACGACACTGCTGGCGCGAGCCCAGGCCCATTGCGACAGTCTCGGCTTGCGGCTGACGCCAGTACGCCGCCGCACACTGGAGATCCTGCTGGTCGAACACCGCGCTCTGGGCGCCTATGACGTGCTGGCGCTGCTGGCTGCCGAAGGGCTCGGCAGCCAGCCACCGGTCGCCTACCGCGCACTGGATTTTCTGGTAAAGGCCGGATTTGCCCACAAGATCGAGGCACTAAACGCCTACACTGCCTGTGTGCACCCCGGCTTGGATCACACCCCCGCCTTTCTCATCTGCCGGACCTGCGAGACCGTGGCGGAGGCCGATACCGCGCTGACGAAGGGACGGCTGGGGGATGCCGCCCGCGCTGCCGGTTTCACGATCGAGCGGACGGTCGTGGAAGCCACGGGCCTGTGCCCCGACTGTGCGGACCGGGCCGCATGACGGCATTGATCCAGACCGAGGGCCTGACACTGGCCTACGGCGGCCATACCGTCCTGCATGACGTGAACATCCATATCAATCGCGGCGAGATCGTCACGGTGGTCGGGCCCAACGGCTCGGGAAAATCCTCGTTGCTGCGCGCGCTCATCGGCGCGATCCGGCCAGTTCGGGGCAGCGTGCACCGTGCGGCAGGGTTGCGGATCGGCTATGTGCCGC
>JAGXHD010000138.1 GCA_024636395.1 Sulfitobacter sp. | reverse complement strand
GTTCTCGAACTTGTCTTCAAGCTCGATCTCTTTGGCGACAGATACACCGTCTTTGGTGATGCGCGGGGCGCCGAACGATTTGTCCAGAACCACATTACGACCTTTGGGGCCGAGTGTTACTTTGACGGCGTCAGCGAGGATGTTGACACCCTTGAGCATCTTGTTGCGCGCGTCCGTACCGAATTTGACATCTTTAGCAGCCATTTTCGAATTCTCCTAAATTAGGTTGAGGTAAAGCTTGTGTCGTGAGGGCGGGTTTCACCCCGCGATCGAGGGCCTGCTGGCTTACTCGATGATCCCCATGATGTCGCTTTCCTTCATCATCAGCATTTCTTCGCCGTCGATGGTGACTTCGGTGCCGGACCATTTGCCGAACAGGATCTTGTCGCCGACTTTGACGTCCATTGCGATCCGGTCGCCATCTTCGTCACGGGCGCCTGCACCTACAGCAACAACCTGACCCTCTGCGGGCTTTTCTTTTGCGCTATCGGGAATGAGCAGCCCGCCGGAAGTTTTCTCTTCGCCCTCTGTGCGCTTAACCAGCACGCGGTCGTGAAGTGGTGTTAATGCCATCTTTGTAGCTCCTTGATGCTCAAAGTTATCTCTATGACCGGCCCTTCACCTGAAGCGGCCCGCCGTTATCACTCACCATCGTCGAGTGCTAACGAGGGGGAGTTAGGCGCTCTGCGACAAGCTGTCAACGGACAGTATGAGAAAAACTGAGCGCAGAATTCCGACCTCCGGGACGCAGCGTCAGCGAATCATTCAAACGGATCCCTGAGGGCCCCCTATGTGCAGCACGCGAGCGCAGTGATACTGCAGCGGCAACAATATGCTAAGCGACACCGTGTCGAGCACCGGATTGATGGCGGTAACGGCAGCGATATGTTGATCAGTGGGGCCAGACGCGGACACTCTCTTTGCTGATTCCAGCGGGATTTTTTCGACGAGGGAGCTGGCACCGATCGCCTCTTCATGTCCGATACAGGTAACGCGAGCCCGGCGGCGGCGGTCAATCCGCGCCTAGAATTCTGCCCGAGACGCTCACAGCCTGCGCGCCCGCAGGTGTAAGCCCATAAATCCCTTTTTCGACCTTTTCGAACCAACCATAGTGGTTCGCACGCATCATTGCCGTGGCCTTCGTGATGCCCGTCTCGCGCGCCACATCCGCGCCCTTGGATGCGCCCACCTCGTAGAGATAGACCGCAATCTTGACCGCATCCTGGCGGTACGCGGTCACCAGCCCGGCGCGCGTCTGTCCGCCATCGTTCGGATCACCCTGCCTGCGAGCAAATTCGCGCAGCAATGTCGCCTGTCGCTTCGCATTCTTTCGCGGCGCATAGGGCCCCGGATCACAGTGTACCGTCACCAGCCCATCCGCGACCCGCACCGTCATCAGTCCCAGCCCCAACCGTCGCGCGAGCGCTGTATTAGCCTTAACCGCTTTGTAAAACGGCTTTCCCGGCTTGTGGGCCACGGCCATGTAGACATCGTCACTCAGCTTCAACCGCTCTGTGCATTGGTGAAACAGGGCAAGTGAAAACCCCAGCTTGAGCTCGACCACCAGCGGCGACTCCGCCCCTCGAAGTGCGACAACATCGGCAGCGCCCACTTCGGCTTTCACCACATATCCCTGCCCCTCCAGAAAGGTTTTGACAGCAGGATATAGATCAGTCTCGCGCGGGCTCATGACGGCAATCTATCACCATTCCCAAACCGCGCGCGACCCCCTACGCTATGCCGATGACCCGCGAAGACCTGCGACATTTCTGCGCCGCCCTGCCCAACGCCACACATGTGGTCCAATGGGGCGACGCGGACGTCTACAAGATCGGTGGTAAGGTTTTTGCGATCCTCGGTATGGGCGAGACGGGCAATACCATCACCTTCAAGGTTAGCAATCTCGCGTTCGAAATCCTCGGCGACAGCCCCGGCCTGCGCCCCGCGCCGTACATGGCCTCCCGCGGTCTCAAATGGATCCAGCAGTATGATGCGCCGGGCCTGCCGGACGACAGCCTGCGCGCGCATATCCGTGCTTCCTATGACATGGTCGCCGCCAAGCTCACCCGCAAACTGCGCGCCGAACTGGGGATGCTTTAGAACCAACGCAGCGTCAGGGCACGTGCGCGGAACTATTGCACCAAAATACAAATCACACAAACGAGCAGCGCAACCACGCGCAAGACCTCGCAGCGTACGCTTGCCTCGTGACACCGCGCGCGTTCCTGCTATAAGCCGCGCAAATTGACCCGCAGATTTTCAGGAGCGCCCCATGACCACTCTCGTTTTTGGCCACAAATCCCCCGACACCGACAGCACCGGAAGCCCGATCGTCTGGGCGTGGTATCTCTCCGAGATTTTGGGCACCCCTGCGAAGCCAGCACTTTTGGGCGAGTCGAACACCGAAGCGCTCTTCATGCTCGACCACTGGAAGCTCGACAAGCCCGAGATTATCAGCGGCATTGAGGCAGGTCAGGACGTGGTCATCGTAGACACGAATAACCCCGCCGAACTCCCCGCCAACATTAATGAGGCAAACATCACCGCCATCATCGATCACCACGCCCTGATCGGCGGTCTACAGACGAAAGCACCGATCCAAATCCGGATCGAGCCGGTGGCCTGCACCGCCACCATCATGTGGAAGATGATCGGCAAGGACATGGCGCAAATGCCCAGCGAGATCAAAGGCGCCATGCTCACTTGCATCCTGTCCGACACGCTCGAATTCCGCTCTCCCACCACCACGCAGGAAGACAAGGCCATCGCATGGTCGCTGGCCGAGAGCCTCGGTGTCGACATCTCCGATTACGCCGCACAAATGTTCGCGGCCAAATCCGACGTCTCCGCCTTCTCCGAAGCCGAGCTTTTGCGCATGGACAGCAAAGAGTACGAAGTCGGCGGCAAGCAGTTCCGCGTGTCCGTTCTGGAAACCACATCGCCCTCCGCCATTCTGGAACGCAAGGACGCTCTGATGGCCGCCATGCCGGACGTCGCGCGCGAGGATGGCGCGGATCAGGTCCTGCTCTTCGTCGTCGATATCCTGAACGAGGAAGCCACGATGCTGGTGCCCAACGAGCTGACCAAATCCGTCGCCGAGAAATCATTCGATGCGAAAGTGACCGGTGACACGGTCGTCTTGCCCGGAATCATGAGCCGCAAAAAGCAGATCATCCCGTTTCTCAAGGTCTGACTCTGAGACAGCGGATCGAAGGGGCCTCCTGTGAAGTCAGGGGGCCTTTTGCGTATTTGCATCCTGCCCCCGCTCCGGTATCTGCGAGGCGAGCAATCTATTGGAGCCACCCATGACCCGCATCATCACCGCCCTTTCCGAGATCTCGCAGGCCTATGACGCGCTTTTCGTCGATCTGTGGGGCTGCGTGCACAATGGCGTGGCGGCGATGCCCGCAGCAGTGGAAGCGCTGCAAAACTACCGCAAGACAGGCGGTAAGGTCGTGCTGGTCACAAATTCGCCGCGCCCCCGCAAGGGCGTGACAAAGCAGCTTGTACATTTTGGCGTGCCGCAGGATGCCTACGACGCCATCGCCACATCGGGGGATTCCGCGCGCTCGGCGATGTACCGCGGTGTTGTAGGTACGTCCGTGTGGCACCTGGGCCCCGTCACCGACAGCCGGTTCTTTGATCCGCTCGAAATTCTGGAAAACCCGGTGGAAATCACGCGCGTGCCTCTCGCCGAGGCGGACGGAATCGTCTGCACTGGCCCGTTCGATGCACAGGCCGATCCCGAGAACTGGCGCCCCGATCTTGAGGCGGCGCACGCGCGCGGGCTCAAGCTGCTCTGCGCCAACCCGGATCTGATTGTGGACCGTGGCGAGGTCCGCGAATGGTGTGCGGGCGCCGTGGCCAAGATGTATACCGAGATGGGCGGGGAGAGCCTATATTTCGGCAAGCCCCACGCCCCCATCTATGACCTCGCCCGCCGCCGCCTGCACAAACTGGGAGCCACTGTGCCGGATGCGCGCATCCTCGCCATCGGCGATGGAATCCTCACCGACGTGAAGGGGGCAATCGACGAGGGAATTGATTCTCTGTTCATCTCGGGTGGCTTGGCCGCCGCCGAGACAAAGACAACGACGCAGCCAGACGAACAGGCCCTAACCACCTATCTCAACGGTGAAAAACTTGATCCAACCTTCACAATAGGTCACCTGCGCTGACCCACTTAATGCTTGCATTTCTGCGGTTGCGAAGTAATTAAGTTCCAAACGATGCTTCCTGATCGTACTTTTATTACCAAGAAGGCAAACATGTTGGACAATCTTCCGCGCGGCACCATCGTCATCGAAGACATCGAAATCGGCATGTTCCGCTATATCCGTAAACAAGTCACCGACGAGGATATCGAGATGTTCGCCACCATCTCGACAGATCGCAACCCTGTGCATCTCGACGATGATTACGCGCAAGACACGATATTCCAAGGCCGCATCGCTCATGGTATGCTCACCGCTGGCCTCATTTCCGCTGTGATCGGCGAGCAACTGCCCGGCCACGGCACAGTCTACCTTGGCCAATCGCTGAAATTCCTGCGTCCCGTGCGCCCCGGCGATACGGTCTATGCCGAGGTGAAAGTCACCGAGATCGACCCCGCCAAACGTATCGTCAAAATGGATTGCCACTGCTCGGTGGAGGGCAAAAAAGTGCTGGTGGGCGAGGCCACCGTTTTGGCACCGTCGCGCAAGTTCGACTGAGCTTGCACGCGCGCGCGGGCGGCTACCTAGACGTCCATGCGGATCATTTCTGACTATCAATTTGTGCAAGATACCGATCGCGGCGCGACTGCGGCGATCGGTAATTTCGACGGCGTACATCTGGGCCATCACTCTGTCATCGAGAGGGCGCGCAGTGCCGCCCCCGATGCGCCCCTTGGCGTGGTCACGTTCAATCCGCACCCGCGCGCTTATTTCGCCCCCCATGCGCCACCGTTCCGGCTCATGAGCAGTGCCGCACGCGCCTCGCGGCTGGCCAAGCTCGGCGTTGAAAAGCTCTACGAGCTGCCGTTCAACACAGCGCTTGCCTCCCTTTCACCCTTCGAGTTCGCCGATAAAGTGCTCCACCGGGGCCTCGGTCTGCGCCATGTCGTCGTCGGCGCTGATTTTTGCTTTGGCAAATCCCGCGCTGGCACCGCCGCTGATCTTGAGGCCTTTGGGGAACAACTCGGGTTCGGCGTGAGCATCGCCCCCCTGATGGCGCAATCCGAGCAGACCGTCTCCTCCACTGCGATCCGGCAGGCGCTGAGCGAGGCCCGCCCGCGCGACGCCGCTGCGATGCTCGGCCACTGGCACCGCATTGAAGGGCCCGTGATTGGCGGGGAGCAGCGCGGCCGAGAGCTTGGCTACCCTACAGCCAACATGTCGATCGACGGGCTGCACCCCCCCGCCTTCGGCGTCTATGCCGTGCTGGCGGATGTGCTGGAGGGCCCCCACAAGGGCAGTTATCACGGCGTCGCCTCTATGGGTGTCCGCCCGATGTTCGGCGAGAACAAACCCAATCTCGAGACGTTCATCTTCGATTTCAAAGGCGATCTTTATGGCATCCCCCTGTCCGTCGCACTGGTCGACCATCTGCGCGGCGAAGAGAAGTTCGACAGCCTTGAAGCCCTCATCACCCAGATGGACGCCGACAGCCAACGCGCCCGCGACATCCTGAGCGCGCTATGAATACTCCCACCGATCAAGCCGCAGGGTCCGACCCAATAGATCGGCACGGCCTCAGCCCGAAGTTCTGGGAACGCAAACCGCTTAAATCCCTGAATAAAAAGGAATGGGAGGCGCTCTGTGACGGCTGCGGGAAATGCTGCCTGAACAAGCTGGAGGACGAGGACACCGGCGATGTTGCGCTCACGAACGTCGCCTGCCGCCTCTTGGACGACGCCACATGCCGCTGTGCGCATTACGACATCCGCCACCAGTTCGTGCCCGATTGTATTGTCATGACGCCCGACAACATCGACGATCACGCCTATTGGATGCCACAAACCTGCGCCTACCGTCTCCTGTGGAAGGGCAAGCCCTTGCCAAGCTGGCACCCGCTGTTGACCGGCTGTCTCTTATAC
>JAGXHD010000137.1 GCA_024636395.1 Sulfitobacter sp. | reverse complement strand
GAGCTGATCCTCGCGACCGACCCCGACCGTGAGGGCGAGGCGATCAGCTGGCACCTGCAAGAAGCGCTCACCCTGCGCAAATCCATCAAGAAAGACACGCCCGTGAGCCGTGTGGTGTTCAACGCAATCACCAAATCCGCCGTGACGGAGGCGATGAAAAACCCGCGTCAGGTCGATATGCCGCTGGTCGAGGCCTATCTCGCCCGCCGTGCGCTGGACTATCTGGTGGGTTTCAATCTTTCGCCAGTGCTCTGGCGCAAGCTTCCGGGCGCCAAATCCGCAGGGCGGGTCCAATCCGTCACGCTGCGCCTGCTCTGCGAGCGCGAAATGGAGATCGAAGCTTTCCGGCCGCGCGAATTCTGGACCGTCAAGGCGCTGCTCACCACACCATCGGGTCAGGAGTTCGAGGCGCGTCTGACCGAACTTGCAGGCAAAAAGCTTGATAAATTCGACTTGAGTGATGCCACAAACGCCGAGATTGCCGTGCAGGCCGTGTCGAGCCGTGACCTGAGGGCAGCCTCAGTCGAGGCCAAGCCCGCCACGCGCAACCCATCCGCCCCGTTCATGACGTCGACCCTCCAGCAAGAGGCCAGCCGCAAGTTCGGCATGGGTGCACGCCAGACCATGAGCACTGCGCAGCGCCTTTAGGAAGCGGGCCACATTACCTACATGCGGACCGACGGGATCGATATGGCGCCCGAGGCGATGACCATGGCGCGCGATGCAATCGCCGAGCGGTACGGCGACAAATATGTGCCAGCCAGCCCTCGCATCTACAAGAACAAGGCAAAGAACGCTCAGGAAGCGCATGAATGCATCCGCCCCACAGAGATGTCGAAGGATGCGGACGCGCTCAAGCTGATGGATGGCGACCAGCGCAAGCTCTATGATCTGATCTGGAAGCGCACGCTGGCTTGCCAGATGGAGAGCGCGCGGCTGGAGCGCACCACGGTGGAAATCGCCAGCGCCGATGGTCATGTGATGCTCCGCGCCACAGGTCAGGTCGTGCTCTTCGATGGCTTCCTGCGGGTCTATGAGGAAGGCCGCGATGACGTGGCCGACGACGACGAAAAGCGCCTTCCCCAGATCATGCAGGGCGACGCGCTGAAAAAGGCCGCCGCATCGCGCTACGTGGAGGACTTTACCAAAGCCGCAGGCGTGGCGGATGATGCGCTGATCGACGCAGGCGACAGCGGCGCGTCGGGGATGCAGCGCAAGTCCGGCGCGATCCTCGCAGAAAAGCACGCGGTGCTGGGCGGCCAGCACTTCACGCAGCCGCCACCGCGATTTACCGAGGCCACGCTGGTCAAACGGATGGAAGAACTGGGCATCGGCCGTCCCTCGACCTACGCCAGCATCGTTACCACGATTCAGGACCGCGGATACGTGCGCCGCGAGGGCCAGCGCCTGATCCCCGAGGACAAGGGCCGTTTGGTCACTGCCTTTCTGGAGAACTACTTCAAGCGGTACATCGGGTACGATTTCACCGCCGATCTGGAGGACCAGCTCGACAAGGTCTCCGCCGGCGATGCTGAATACAAAAAGGTGCTCGAGCGGTTCTGGCGTGACTTCTCCGCCGCGATCGCCGAGACCTCCGAGCTGCGCATCACCGAAGTGCTGGAGAAGATCAACGATGTACTAGCGCCGCATCTGTTCCCTGCGACTGAGGACGGCAGCGACCCGCGACTGTGCCCCAATTGCGAGATTGGCCGCCTGAGCATGCGCACCGCGCGCTCCGGCGGCGCGTTCATCGGCTGCTCGAATTACCCCGAGTGCCGCTACACGCGCCCCTTCGGCCCGCCTGACCCCGAGGCGGAGGCCTCCGCTATCCCTCCCGACGGCAAGCTGCTGGGCGAGGATCAGGGCGATGAAATCCGCGTGTTCAAAGGCCGCTTTGGCCCCTACGTGCAGCGCGGCGCGCAAACCGAAGAAGTGCCCAAGCCCCCGCGCCAGTCCATCCCCAAGGATTGGGAGCCCGAAGAGCTGGAACTGGAGCGCGCGGTCATGCTGTTGTCACTGCCCCGCGAAATCGGGCCACATCCCGAAGACGGCATCATGGTCTGGGCCAACATCGGACGCTATGGCCCCTACCTCAAACACGCCGCCAGCACGTCAGACCGGGGCGGCACAAATGCCAACCTTGAGGGCATCGACGAGGTGTTCACCGTCGGCATGAACCGTGCGGTCCAGCTTCTGGCCGAGAAGGTAGCATCGCGCGGGCAGCGCGGTGTGGCGGCAGCCCCCCTGCGCGAATTGGGCGAGCATCCGGTCGCAGGTGGTCCTGTCAATGTGATGAAGGGCAAATACGGCCCCTACGTGAAGTGGGAAAAGATTAACGCGACGATCCCCGACACGATCGAGCCTGAGGACATCACCATCGATCAGGCGGTGCAACTGATCGACGAGCGTGCCGAGAAGGCGGGCAAGAAAAAGCCCGCCGCAAAGAAGAAAGCAGCACCAAAGAAGAAGGCCGTTGCCAAGAAGCCTGCAGCGAAGAAAAAAGCGCCGTCCAAGAAAGCCGCGAAGAAACCCGACGCGTGAACACAGTGCGCCCTTCCCCACAGGGGGGGCGCATCAGTCACGATCGCGTCAGAAGGTGACGTCTGACTTTGACCTCGGATGATCAATGTTCTACCCCACGTAAAACATAATCACATAGAGGAATATGAGATGGCAGGCACAATACTTTCACGTCGCCGGATGATGCTCGGTGCCGGTACGGCGCTGGCAATGCCGTCGGTTGTACGCGCGGTCGAACAGCGCGAACCCGAAGTCCTGATAACACGCAACAATATCATGAGCTTTACCCCCCAGCGCTGGCAGGACCACTTTGACAGTCTGGGAAAAGGGGCCATTGTTGCGGATATCTCCTCGCGCGCCGTGCATTTCTGGAGCGCTGACGAAGAGATTTACAACATCTACCCGTCCTCCGTACCGCGCACAGAGGAGCTGACCAAACGCGGATACACCAGTATCGTGCGCAAGCGTGTCGGCCCTGATTGGACCCCTACCGCATCTATGATGGAGCGGGATCCGACGCTGGCCTACATGCCACCCGGCCCCGGCAATCCACTTGGCACGCATGCGATGTACCTGTCATGGCCCGCCTATCTGATCCACGGCACGCACGACACGCGCAAGATCGGGCGTCAGTCCTCGGACGGATGTATCGGACTGTATAATCACAAAATCGAAGAGCTGTTCAGTCTTGCCCCTGTAGGCACCCAGGTGCGTCTGCTCTAACTGCTTCATCGGGATGCCGCCTGCCACGCCGCAACGCCGCATCTCATTGACACCCGCGCATGCGGCGGTCACAAACTCTCCTGACCAATACACGGATCAGGGGAGCATGACCGGATGAATAAAGTATACGCAAGCGCCGCAGAGGCCCTCGAGGGGACTCTTACGGATGGCATGTTGATCGCCTCGGGCGGCTTTGGCCTGTGCGGCATCCCCGAATTGCTGCTGGCCGCAATCCGTGACGCAGGCACCAAGAATCTGACCTTCGCCTCCAACAACGCGGGCGTGGACGATTTCGGCATCGGCATCCTGTTGCAGACCAAACAGGTCAGAAAAATGATCTCCTCTTACGTCGGTGAGAACGCGGAATTCATGCGCCAGTATCTGAGCGGCGAGCTCGAGCTGGAATTCAGCCCGCAGGGAACGCTGGCAGAGCGGATGCGCGCAGGCGGGTCTGGCATCCCAGGTTTCTACACCAAGACCGGCGTCGGTACCGTGATCGCAGAAGGCAAGGACGTGAAGAACTGGGGCGGACAGGATTACATCCTCGAAGAAGGCATCTTTGCCGATCTGGCCCTAGTGAAGGCGTGGAAGGCCGACGAGACGGGCAACCTGATCTTCCGCAAGACTGCGCGCAACTTCAATCCGCCCGCTGCCATGTGCGGCAAGGTTTGCATCGTGGAAGTCGAAGAGATCGTCCCCACCGGTAGCCTCGACCCCGACAACATCCACCTGCCCGGCATCTACGTCCACCGCATCATTCAGGGCGAGCATGAAAAACGCATCGAGCAGCGGACCGTGAGGCAGAAATGAGCGCGACCGGGGACCGCATGCGGGAACTGTTGAGCGAGGCGAAAACCATCGCCGCCGAGCAGTTCGACGCACAGACGCTTGCGAATGTACCGCTTCTGGTGACGCATATCGCGCTGATCATGACACAAATAGAAGAAGGCGCGCATGCGCCGCATGCCGCAACCATCGGCCATACCGGAAAGGACGCCTGAACTATGTGGGATCGTAACCAAATGGCGGCCCGTGCCGCGCTCGAGCTCGAAGACGGCATGTATGTGAACCTCGGCATCGGCATCCCGACGCTGGTGGCCAACTACGTGGGCGACAAGGACATCACCCTGCAATCCGAAAACGGCATGCTCGGCATGGGTCCCTTCCCCTTTGAGGGCGACGAGGATGCGGATCTGATCAACGCGGGCAAGCAGACCATCACCGAGCTCAACCGCACGGCTTATTTCGATTCCGCAATGTCCTTCGGCATGATCCGGGGCGGCAAGATCGCCGCAGCGATCCTCGGCGCGATGGAAGTGTCCGAGACCGGAGATCTGGCAAACTGGATGATTCCCGGCAAGCTCGTGAAGGGCATGGGCGGCGCGATGGATCTGGTGGCCGGTGTGGGCCGCGTGATCGTGGTCATGGACCATGCCAACAAGCACGGCGAGAGTAAGGTACTCAAGGAATGTACCCTGCCGCTGACCGGCAAGGCCGTCGTAGACCGGATCATCACCAACATGGGGGTGCTCGATGTTGTCGAGGGAGGATTGCGCATCGTCGAATGTGCAGAGGGCGTTACAGAAGATGAGCTGCGCGCCGCGACCCAAGCCACGCTGGTCTAACTACTTCATCTGTGCAAACACACAGCCGTCCGAGATCAGCTCGGGCGGCGTCTTGCACAAACCCTTCGCGACCTGAAACGCGGCCAGCACTTTTGGCACGTAATCTCGGGTCTCAGCGAATGGCGGCACGCCCGCATGTTTGCGCACGGCCCCCTCGCCCGCATTATAGCCCGCGAGCACCAGAATCGGATCATTCCCGAATTCTCCCATCAGCCAATCGAGATATTTGATCCCGCCGAGGATGTTTTGTTGCGGCACATTACTGTCGGTCACGCCGAAGCGGCTGGCCGTATCGGGCATCAGCTGCATCAGGCCCTGCGCGCCCGCAGTGCTCACCGCATCCACACGCCCTGACGATTCGACCGAAATCACCGCCAGCGCCAGCGCGGGCGAGACCCGCGTTCCTACAGTGGAGCGCAGGATATCCACCCCGTGCAGCTTCGCGATATCCTGCATGTGCTGCAACCGGGGCGCCGGCACGCGCGATGTGGAGGCGGACAGCGTCGTCATCGCCACTTCGAGGCGGCCCGGTCCGGACTCGGACGCTTCCGGCGATACTTTCGCCCAAAACCAATCAAACTGTCCTGCCTTGGGCCGGCTGATCGCGCCGGAGGGGGCCGCCTGCACTGCCGGTGTGGCTATGGCAGCGGGTTCGGGCCTGTTGATCTGCACATTGACTCGTTTGCGCTCCCCCGCTTGGGGCGGTTTGACGAATTTTGGCTGGAAATCAGGGAAGGGAGCGGGAGAATCTGCAAAAGCGCCCGTGGCGGTCACGAAAAATAACGCTCCCACGCCAACAATTATATCGAAAGTTATCCGTGTCATGCTGCCTGCTCTCGTTTTTCACTGCTTTTTTTCGCGATGATACGCGAAATCGCCTTTCAGACCAGCGAATGAGACAGATAAACATGGCGAATTTGCCACAATTGGGGCGTTTCGGCCGCAGACGTTAACCAGCCCTCACAAATTATAAAAATAAAATTTTTTAATTTCATGATCTTAACGTAATGCCATGCGAATAGCAGGGTATATAAGCAAATGCCGCATTTGCCGTCAAATTCATGCCCCAAT
>JAGXHD010000136.1 GCA_024636395.1 Sulfitobacter sp. | reverse complement strand
CTCGGAGATGTGTATAAGAGACAGATTCACGGACGCAAGGACGGCCCAACCACCTTCGTGAGCGCGGGCATCCACGGTGACGAGGTGATCGGTGTTGAGATCGTTCGCCGCCTGCTGCGCACCAAAAACCTCAAGTCATTGCGCGGCACGCTGATCGTCGTGCCGATCGTCAACACCTTCGGTTTCCTCAACCATTCACGCTATCTGCCGGATCGCCGCGATCTCAACCGCTGTT
The DNA here is from genome assembly GCA_024636395.1 of Sulfitobacter sp. GTDB lineage: Bacteria > Pseudomonadota > Alphaproteobacteria > Rhodobacterales > Rhodobacteraceae > JAGXHD01. Next base: position 6,554 of record JAGXHD010000136.1, on the reverse strand, counting down.
TTCCCGGCTCGCCAAACGGCTCGCTCGGCTCTCGGCTGGCGCATATCTTCCTGAATGAAATCGTGGCCCGGTGCGCGCTCGGGATCGATCTGCACTCCGCCGCGATCCACCGGATGAACCTGCCGCAAGTGCGCGTCTCGGCCAACAACCGCAATACGCTGAAGCTGGCCAATGTCTTTGGCGCGCCAGTAATCCTCACCAGCGCATTGCGCGACGGCAGCCTGCGGCAGGAAGCCAAGCGGATCGGCGTCGATGTTCTGCTCTATGAGGCCGGCGAGGGCATGCGATTTGACGAAATGTCGGTGCGCGCGGGCCTTGCGGGAATTTTGCGCGTGCTCAAGGAGATCGGGATGCTGCCGACAGCAGGCATTGGGGCGCCCAAGGCCAAGTCGATCATCTGTTCGGACAGCCACTGGCTGCGCGCTCCGGTGGGTGGGCTGCTGCGGATGTTCAAGGCAGAAGGGGATGTGGTCGAGGAAGGTGACGTGGTCGCAGCGATCGCCGATCCCTTCGGCGACGGCGAAATAGAGGTCAAAACACGCTACGGCGGGATCATCGTCGGCCGCGCCGTTATGCCGATCGTGCACGAGGGTGACGCGCTCTTTCATGTCGCCGCCGTCAAATCCTCCGGCATGGCCGAAGCCGCGATGGACGATCTGACGACACAACTCGAAGAGGCCCCGCTGTTCGACGAAGACGAGATCATCTGAGCTACCGCATCGGGTGGCGTATTGCTGCACAGTAAAGATGCACAGCGCCCCAATACCTGCGGTGTTTCAACCATGCCACCTTGCGCAGGGCTCTGGAATCAGTCATCTTCCACGCAAGATCGTCGTCGGGAGAACCAGCAGTGCTGGTGCCGAAGGAGCAACCGCCCCGGAAACTCTCAGGCCACAGGACCGACGCGATTTCTAAGACTCTGGAGAGCGGTGCCGGATGGCACACACCGAAGGGATAGCAATCTCAGGTGCAAGGACAGAGGGGGCATCACGCATACGGGCAGCGCCTGTGTGCCTACGTGGTGCCGCAGGATTATCAAAATCTGCGCGCCTTTTGAAAAGGACCCGTCGATGACCGACCTTCTGCACACGCCACTGTACGATCTACACGCAGACCTCGGCGCCAGAATGGTGCCCTTCGCAGGCTACGCCATGCCGGTGCAATATCCGCTCGGCGTGATGGGCGAGCATACCCACACCCGCGAGAAGGCCGGGCTTTTCGACGTGAGCCACATGGGCCAGGTGATCCTGAAAGCGGATACTTTCGAAGCGGCGGCCCGCGCGCTCGAAACCCTCGTTCCCGTGGATATCCTCGGCTTGGGGCCAGATCGGCAGCGTTACGGATTTTTCACCGATGATAAGGGTGGCATCACTGATGATCTGATGCTCGCCAATCGCGGCGATCACATCTTCGTCGTGGTAAACGCGGCCTGCAAGGCGGCCGACATCGACCACATGAAAGCACATCTGGACGGGGTCGAGGTGACAGAGATCACTGACCGGGCCCTGCTCGCTCTTCAGGGCCCTTCAGCCGAGAAAGTCCTTGCAGCGCTCGACCCGAAGGCAGCCGAGATGCGGTTCATGGATGTCGCCACGCTCACACTATGCGGCGCGGAGTGTTGGGTCTCGCGCTCGGGATACACTGGCGAGGACGGCTACGAGATTTCCGTCCCCGCAGCACAGGCGAGCGATCTGGCCAAAGCGCTGCTCGCTCACGTCGATGTCGAGGCAATCGGCCTTGGCGCCCGCGACAGCCTGCGTCTGGAGGCCGGCCTGTGCCTTTACGGCCATGACATCGATACGAGCACAACGCCGGCTCAGGCCAACCTTGGCTGGGCAATCCAGAAGGTCCGCCGTGCGGGCGGCGCACGAACGGGCGGCTTTCCCGGGGCAGAGGCAGTGCTGGGCGAACTTTTCGGCGGCGCGGAGCGCAAGCGCGTGGGGTTATTGCCCGAAGGCCGCGCGCCGATGCGCGAAGGGGTCGAGCTCTTTGCCACAGCTGACAGCGATGCCGCTATCGGCCAAATCACATCCGGCACATTCGGGCCCACACGCGGCGGCCCTGTCGCGATGGGCTATTTGCCGATGGAGCACACGACGCCGGGCACCACCATATTCGGAGAGCTGCGCGGCAAGCGCCTGCCCCTCACAGTCTGCGCCCTCCCCTTTGTCCCTGCAAAATTCAAACGCTAACCCTCACGGAGATCCGAGATGAAATTTACCGAAGAACACGAATGGCTGCGCGCCGAGAACGACATCATCGTTGTCGGCATTACGGAGCATGCGACGACGCAACTGGGCGATATCGTCTTTGTCGAACTGCCGGAAGTTGGCACCACTGTTTCAAAGGACGATGAGATTGTCGTGATCGAAAGTGTCAAAGCCGCATCGGATATCCTCGCCCCCATCGACGGAGAGATCGTCGAAGTGAACGAGGCACTTGGCGACAATCCCGCATTGGCAAATGACGACGCGACCGGCGCAGGCTGGTTCTTCAAGATCAAACCCTCCAACCCCTCACAAATGGACGGCCTGATGGACGAGGCCGCCTACACCGCCTTTATCGCCTGAAATTCCGGAGTATTCCCATGACCTTCACGCCCACCGACTACCTACCTTACGATTTCGCCAACCGCCGTCACATCGGACCATCCCTACCGGAGATGAACGAGATGCTGAAAGTCGTGGGCGCGAAAGACCTGCATGCGCTGATCGACGATACGCTGCCCGCAAAGATCCGGCAGGCAGAACCGCTCGATTTCGGCAAGCCACTGTCCGAGCAGGAACTGCTGCGGCATATGAAACTGGTGGCGGGCAAGAATAAGGTACTGACCTCGCTCATCGGGCAGGGCTATCACGGCACGGTCACGCCCCCCGCAATCCAGCGCAATATCTTCGAGAATCCCGCATGGTACACGGCCTATACCCCCTACCAGCCGGAGATTTCGCAAGGGCGGCTTGAGGCGCTGCTGAATTTCCAGACGATGGTGGCGGACCTTACCGGACTTGAGATCGCCAATGCCTCCCTGCTCGATGAAGCGACGGCCTGCGCCGAGGCCATGACGATGGCCAAGCGCGTCGCCAAGACGAAAGCGACAGGCTTTTTCATCGACGAGAACTGCCACCCGCAGAACATCAATGTGATGAAAACGCGCGCCGCTCCCCTCGGTATTGAAGTGATCGTGGGCAATCCGGATGACATGGACGCGACTGCAATCTTTGGCGCGATCTTCCAGTTTCCAGGCACACACGGCCATTTGCGCGATTTCACACCGCAGATCGCCGCGCTGCACGAGGCGAACGCCATCGGCATCGTCGCCGCCGACCCGCTCTCGCTCACGCTGCTGAAGGAGCCGGGCGCGATGGGCGCAGATATCGCCGTAGGAAGCACACAGCGCTTCGGCGTGCCTGTGGGCTATGGTGGCCCGCATGCTGCATATATGGCGACGAAGTCAGGCTATGCCCGCTCCATGCCCGGGCGCATCGTCGGCGTGTCCATCGACAGTCAGGGCAATCGGGCGTACCGTTTGTCGCTGCAAACCCGCGAGCAGCACATCCGCCGCGAGAAGGCCAATTCCAACGTATGCACCGCGCAGGCGCTGTTGGCGGTCATGGCCGGTTTCTATGCCGTGTTCCACGGTCCAGAAGGGCTCAAGGCCATTGCCCAGCGCATCCACCGCAAGACCGCACGGCTGGCGGAGGGGCTGAAAATCGCAGGGTTCGATGTACGGCCCGCCGCGTTCTTCGACACGATCACCGTCGATGTGGGGCCACTGCAATCTGCGGTTATGAAATCGGCCGTGAATGAGGGGATCAACCTGCGCAAGGTTGGCACGACGAAAGTTGGCATCACACTGGACGAGCGCACGCGGTCGAGCACCATTGAGGCCGTGTGGCGCGCCTTCGGGATCGAGCGCGATGACAAGGACTACACCCCACATTACCAGATGCCCGAAAAGCTGATACGAACGTCGGCCTATCTCACCCATCCGGTGTTCCACATGAACCGCGCCGAGACGGAAATGATGCGCTATATGCGCCGTCTGGCCGACCGTGATCTCGCACTCGACCGCGCGATGATCCCGCTGGGGTCCTGTACGATGAAGCTCAACTCAGCCGCCGAAATGATGCCGGTGAGCTGGGATGAATTCTCGCTGCTGCACCCCTATGTCCCCGCCGATCAGGCCGCGGGCTATACACAAATGATTGAGGATCTTTCCGCAAAGCTATGCGATGTGACCGGCTATGACGCGATCTCGATGCAGCCCAATTCGGGAGCGCAGGGCGAATATGCGGGCCTTTTGACCATCGCCGCCTACCATCGCGCGAACGGGCAAGGCCACCGCAACATCTGCCTGATCCCGATTTCGGCGCATGGCACCAATCCGGCCTCCGCCCAGATGGTCGGCTGGAAAGTCGTGCCGATCAAATCGGCAGCCAACGGTGATATCGATCTGGACGATTTCCGCGCGAAAGTAGCAGAGCATGCGGATAACCTCGCCGCCTGCATGATCACATATCCCTCCACCCACGGTGTGTTCGAGGAAACGGTCACGGATGTCTGCGATATCACCCACGCGCACGGCGGGCAGGTTTATATCGACGGGGCGAATATGAACGCCATGGTCGGCCTGTCGCGGCCGGGCGATCTGGGTGGCGATGTCAGCCACCTGAACCTGCACAAGACGTTCTGCATTCCCCACGGTGGTGGCGGGCCCGGCATGGGGCCGATCGGCGTCAAGGATCACCTCATCGCGCATCTGCCCGGGGATCCAACCTCTGGCGAGGGGGCCGTTTCCGCCGCGCCCTTCGGCTCCCCGTCCCTTCTACCGATCTCCTGGGCTTACTGCCTGATGATGGGCGGTGAGGGGCTGACCCAAGCGACGCGGGTTGCGATACTTAACGCCAACTACATCGCCAAGCGCCTCGAGGGATCGTTCGACGTGCTCTACAAAGGGCCGACAGGGCGTATCGCCCACGAATGCATCATCGATACGCGTCCCTTTGCCGACAGCGCCCACGTGACCGTGGACGACATCGCCAAGCGCCTTGTGGACTGCGGCTTTCATGCCCCCACTATGAGTTGGCCTGTGGCAGGTACGCTGATGATCGAGCCCACAGAGTCAGAGACAAAGGCAGAGCTGGACCGGTTTTGCGATGCCATGATCGCGATCCGCGCGGAGATTGCGGAGATCGAAAACGGCACGATCGACGCGAACAACAACCCGCTCAAGAACGCACCGCACACGATGGAGGATCTAGTAAAGGATTGGGATCGCCCCTATTCGCGCGAGCAAGGGTGCTTCCCTCCAGGCGCCTTCCGCGTCGATAAATACTGGCCTCCCGTAAATCGCGTCGACAACGTGTGGGGTGACCGCAATCTTAGCTGCACCTGCCCGCCGGTGAGCGAGTATCTCGAAGCAGCGGAATGATCTATCTGGCCGCCCTGAGAGGGCGGCCAGACCCTCAGATCTTTACAGCTACCAAACCTGCAAAATCACCCACTTTGATCAGCCCCGGCGCGTGGCGCGCGGTCAGGATGCCACTGCATCCGGCAAGGCAGAGCATCGGCGCCTCGCCTGTGCGGTCGGCAGACCAGATCCGCGCGATGGTCTGGCCGTCGCTCACGTCATCACCGAGATCGACGAGGTATTCGACAAGCCCGCTGCGCTCCGCAAACACAAAGCACCGCGCATCAGGCATATCGAGTTGCACGCTCTCGCTTTGCTCCATCTCGCCCGCGAGTATATCTGCGTGGATCAGCAAATTGCAGATACCCTTCTTGGCAATCGCGATGCTGCGCGCGGTCGCCGTGCCCGCCCCGCCCAGTTCAGTCGTGACAAAAACCTTGCCCTGCCCCTCCACCTCGGTATCGAACATGCCCACATTATCAATCTCCAACATGCGGACCGAAAAGGGCGCATTGAAGGCCTGCATCGCCGCCATGCAGGCTGCCTCCTGCGCTTTGTCCTCCAGAATATGGGCCGCAGCGAAGGGCAGAAAATCGAGCGTTTTGCCACCCGAGTGGAAATCAAGCACGATATCGGCTTCGGGCACCAGCACGGTCGCGATGTAATCACAGATCTTCTGGGTCACGGTGCCATCGGGGCGACCGGGGAAGCTGCGGTTCATATTGGCACCGTCGATCGGCGAGCAGCGTGCTCCGGCGGCAAAAGCGGGCAGATTCATCATCGGCACGATGATCACCCGTCCCGTGATCTGCTCAGGGCGCAGGCTCGCACAAAGGCTTTGCAGGGCTATTGGCCCCTCGTATTCATCCCCGTGATTGGCCCCCGTCAACAGCGCTGTCGGCCCGGCGCCATTTGCAATCACAGTGATCGGGATCATCACCGATCCCCACGCACTGTCATTGCGGCTGTGCGGCAGTTTGAGAAAGCCGTGGTGGATACCGTCAGCATCGAGTGGAATAGTCGGCATAATGGGGTTCATGCCTTGACCGCCAGCGCGCGCGGCGTCTTGCACAGACACTCATAGCCTGTCTCGGTGATCATGATGGGCTCTGTGATCTCAAGTCCGCCATCGTCGAGCCAGAGG
>JAGXHD010000135.1 GCA_024636395.1 Sulfitobacter sp. | reverse complement strand
GTAGTCGATGTTACCGACTTTGTCAGACATGCCCATGCGCATCACCATGCCGCGCGCCAGTTGGCTGGCCTGCATGATATCACCCATCGGGCCGGACGAGACACTTTCGGCACCGTATTTCCAGATTTCCGCCGCCTTGCCCGCCATGGTCATGGCGATCCGCTCTTCGGCCTCATCCTTGAACATCTGCAGCTTGTCCATCTCCGGGAGGCTCATCACCATACCTAACGCCCCGCCGCGCGGAATGATCGTTGCCTTGTAGACCGGATCACACTTCGGCAACTTAATGCCCACGATCGCATGGCCCGCCTCGTGGTAGGCCGTCTTTTCCTTCTGGTCCTGCGTCAGCACCATGGACCGGCGCTCGGCACCCATCATGATCTTATCCTTGGCAGATTCGAAATCCATCATCGCGACAAAGCGGCGTCCGACCCGCGCGGCTGTAAGAGCAGCCTCGTTCACAAGGTTTGCCAGATCCGCACCGGAAAAGCCGGGGGTACCGCGCGCAATGATGCGCAGGTCAACGTCAGGGCCCAGCGGTGTCTTGCGCGCATGCACGCCCAAAATCTTCTCGCGACCCTTGATGTCGGGATTGCCCACCGTCACCTGACGGTCAAAACGGCCGGGCCGCAAAAGGGCTGGATCAAGTACATCCTTACGGTTGGTTGCCGCGATGATGATCACACCTTCATTCGCTTCGAAACCGTCCATCTCGACGAGCAGCTGGTTGAGCGTTTGTTCACGCTCGTCGTTGCCGCCACCGTAGCCTGCGCCGCGCGAGCGACCCACCGCATCAATTTCGTCGATGAATACGATACAAGGAGCGTTTTTCTTGGCCTGCTCGAACATGTCGCGCACACGGCTCGCACCCACACCAACGAACATTTCCACGAAGTCGGAACCGGAGATGGTAAAGAAAGGTACGCCCGCCTCGCCCGCAATCGCGCGCGCCAGCAAGGTTTTACCTGTACCGGGAGGGCCTTCGAGAAGGGCACCCTTGGGAATCTTACCCCCGAGCCGGGAGAATTTCTGTGGATTGCGCAGGAATTCTACGATCTCCTCCAGCTCCTCTTTGGCCTCGTCGATGCCCGCAACATCGTCAAATGTCACGCGCCCATGCTTTTCGGTCAGCATCTTGGCTTTCGACTTGCCAAAGCCCATCGCGCCGCCTTTGCCGCCGCCCTGCATGCGGTTCATGAAGTAGATCCACACACCGATCAGTAACAGAATAGGAAGCAGCGAGACGAGGAAAGTCTGCAATCCGCTTTCCTGCTGGCTTTCTGCGCGGAAGGGAATGCTGTTGTCTGTCAGCAACTTAGTTACTTCTGCATCGATCGGCTTGATCGTGACATAGTCACCACCGTCCGAGTTGCGGAAGCGAACCTGCTCGCCGTCGAGCGTCACGTTACTGACGTTGCCGTTCTCGACAGACGTTACAAATTCAGAATAACTGATCTCGCGGTTTTGCATGCCACCGCTGCCGCCGCCGCCGTTGAACAGGTTGAACAACGAAAAGACGAGCACGAGCAGCACTGCCCAGAATGCGAGGTTGCGAAAATTGCCCAAGGAAGGTCTCCCAAATACGTACCGGCCGGAAGGGACTCCCCCAGCCACACCGTTAAGATAGAGAGTGATGCCGTGAGTTCAATGCGAAAGCAGGAATGAGCCGAAATCTGCGACGATCTGCGCAGACCACGCCGGATTATATCCAGCAAGTGGCGCCGCAATCAGCTCCTCCCCCTTCCAGACCGCCGGAGAGGCCATCAGAGTGGGGCGCGGCAGCCCTCCCTTGCGCCAGTCTGCCAGCCTGCGCAAGCCTTCGCCCAGCGCGCGCACTTCCAGATCAGGCGCATGGGGACCGACAAGCCGCCAGCGCCGGTCCCAGACTACATCGCTGGCACAGCACATGTCCTTCACCGCATCATACTCCCGCGTGATCCTGAATTGCCCCTTGCGCGAGAGGATTAGGCAGCCCGCAAGTGTCATCCGCTGGGCGCGCATCACTGCACCCTCAAGCTCTCCCGCGTCGATCCGGCGCGGTGGATAAGGCGTACCGCCAACCCATTGCAGCGCCGCAACGAGCAACCGGCGCCGGACATCATCCGGCACGGGCGGGTCCATCACCTGCGGGATCAGTATATCGCCCGCCTCCTCCCTCAAGTGCGCAGCGGCTTCGCGACGGGTATATGTATCCAAAGCATCTCTTGCCTGTCGCAGCGCGAGGGCTGAGTGGTTCAAGCTCTGTGCTGTGATCCCCAATGGCGTCAAAGTCCCCAACGCAGCGCGCGCATGCGTCCGGGTATAGCGCAGATCATCGTTGCTCGGATCCTCGGCCCAAGAGACCCCGTGCCGGCGCAAGTAATCGCGGAGTTCGATGCGCCTGTGTTGCAAAAGTGGCCGTGCCCAGCGGATGCCGTCGCGTTCGAAGTTGCTCGCCATCTGCGCCAGCCCGTCGAGCCCAGCCGCACGCCCCAGCCGCATCAGAAACGTCTCCGCAACGTCATCGGCGGTATGCCCAACAACGATTCCCCCGATCCCTTTGGCCTGTGCCCATTGCGCCATAAGACCGTAGCGCGCATCACGCGCAGCCGCAGGCAGATTTCCGGCAGTATCTTTCCTGGACCATTGAAGGATATCGTGGCTGACACCAAGCGTCCGGCACAGCGCCGAAACGCCCGCCGCCTCCGCAACGCTCTCGGGGCGAAGGCCATGATCGACAGTGACGGCGGAAATCTGGCAGCCCGTCTGCGCAGACCAGCGGGCAATCAGATGCAGCAAGGCGACACTATCGCCGCCACCAGAGACCGCTATGCCGATGCGCGCGGGAATTTGATTTTCAAAAGCAACAGCGACGGCTTGCAGCAGTCCGGCGTCCGCGCCCTGCGCGGCCAGCCAGCTGCGGTCTAGCTGCATCCCAGCTTGGTCCGCTCCACAGCGGCAAGCCCCGCCGCAGGACTGCCGGGAAAGCGCACCGGTACTTCACCCAAAGTCACACAGGCTTCGGAGCTCTGCCCCAGTGTTCCGAGGCTCGCCCCGAGCTTGAACAGCGCGTCAGGTGCGATCGGACCGTTTGGAGCGGCGCCAAAGCTCGCCAGATAGGCCCGCGCGGCCTCCCGTGTATCTCCCAACCCCTCAAGCGCGTCGCCGCGCAGAAGCTCCACTTCGGCCGCTATTGGAGAGCCCGGATAGGTCTGATTGAAGGTCGCAAGCTGGTCTGCGGCGGCTCGAAAGTCACCGGATGCGAGCGCCTCCTGCGCCCGCTTGAAATCGTCTTGCTCACCTACGGCGAGTTGGCTCGAATTTGTCTGGGGCGCCACGGCGGGCGGCGGTGCCGTGGCCTGATCGCTGCCGCCGAGGGTAGATGTCTCGCCCAAAGTTGATATATCCCCTCCCTCAAGCTCGACCAGACGGAACTCGAGATCGGCGATGCGCCGAGTGCCATCGTCCACGATCCGGTTGATGCGGAATTCAAGCTCCTCAACCTTCGACGTGACCCGGCTCAGCTCGCTCTCCATCGCATTGACCCGCTCCAGCACGGACACAGGCATGGGCGCTATGCCCGCTGTGCCCGTCGTCGAAAGCTCGCGTTTCAGGCGGGTCATCTCGATGCTCAGCGTCGACAGCTCCTGCCGGATGTCAGCAAGAGTCTGCTGATCCTGTGCCATCGCACCCGCCGGGCCCATCCCTACGGTGCCCAGAACAATCGCAAAGATAAACGCAAAACGCATCATGCCGCTCCTTTCAAAGGATCACCTTAGCTCGTCAGCCCGCCTGCCAGCACGGTGACTGCGCGGCGGTTCTTGGCGTAGCACGCCTCGCTCGAGCAAATTTCGATCGGACGCTCCTTGCCGTAGCTCACGACGCGTAGGCGCGATGCAGGCACGCCGCGCGACACCAGATATTCCTGGGCCGCATTGGCCCGACGCGCGCCGAGTGCAAGGTTGTACTCGCGTGTACCTTGCTCGTCCGCATGGCCCTCGATCACGGCTTGATAATCGCTGTTAGTCATCAGCCATCCTGCCTGTCCATCCAGCGTCGCGCGGCCCACATCCGTCAGAGTGGATTGATCCACGTTGAACAGAACGCGGTCGCCGACCGTCTGGTTGAAATAGGCAGGCGAACGCGGATCATTCGCACTGCCCGGAATCACCCCGCCCAATGGCTGGCCCACCGCAGGATTGGCTGACCCGGCGCCATCGGCGCCAAAGCGGTTAGGGTTCGTACAGGCGGACAGCGCAATGGCTGCGACCAGAAGGCTCAGGGGTAGGATTTTCATCGGTCTCGACCTCATATCGTGTTTTTGCTGTTTCCCCACGCTACCACATCGCGCGGCAGCGGGGAAAGGGCTATCGCTGGAGCGGGGACCAGCTGGGATCGGACCCGCCTTCGGGCGTACTCACCTGCCGCAAAACGCGGCCCGTGATATCCACCGAATAGAGCGAGGATGCACCGCCCTCGCCTTGGGTCTCACGGGTAAACATGATCACACGGCCATTGGGCGCCCAAGTCGGGCCTTCGTCCAGAAACGATGCCGTGAGCAGGCGCTCCTCGGAGCCGTCCGTACGCATCACGCCGATATGAAAGCGGCCCGCGTTTTGCTTGGTGAAGGCCACCAGATCACCGCGCGGGGACCATACCGGCGTACCATAGCGCCCCTCGCCAAACGAAATCCGGCGCGCCTCACCGCCGCCCGCCGACATGATGTAGAGCTGGGGCGAGCCGCTGCGGTCGCTCTCGAACACGATCTGACTGCCATCTGGGCTATAGCTCGGCGCGGTCTCGATAGCGGGCGTATTGGTCAGCCGCACGGACTGGCCGGAATTGATATCCATGGAATAAATGTCGGTATTGCCGCCTTGGCTCAGCGAATACACGACCGTATTACCCGAGGGCGAAAAGCGCGGCGCAAAGCTCATTGTGCCTGGCGCACTTTCCAAGACTCGGCGCTGCACGGAGCCAATGTCGAGCACGTAGATCCGCGGAAATCCCGTTTCGTAGCTGGTGTAAAGCACCCGGTCGCCCGAGGGCGAGAACCGCGGCGCCAGCACGATCGAGCTGCTATCGGTCAGATACCGCACATTCGCGCCGTCATAATCCATGATCGCCAGCCGTTTCTGACGCTGGTCCTTCGGCCCTGTCTCAGAGACATAAACCACGCGACTGTCGAAGTAGCCGCCCTCGCCGGTAATCCGGCTATAAACCTCGTCGGCGACCTTATGGGCCATGCGACGCCAGCCGTCCGTTGTGCCCGAAAACTGCAACCCTTCGCCTAGGTTCGTCCCTGATACGACATCGTAGACACGGAACTTCACGTTCACATTGTTGCCAGTGACCGAAACGGCCCCCGTCACTAGCGCCTGAGCATTGATCGCCTTCCAGTCAGGAAACGAGATCTGCGCGTTGAAATCACGGTATTGTGCGATGAACGCAGAGCTCGGAATCTCCCGGAACACGCCCGTGCCTTGCAAATCCGCGGCAATCACCCGCGCCAGATCGCAGGCAAGTTGCCCGGCATCGCCCGTTTCGGCCTGAAAGGCGGGTACCGCGAAGGGAAGCGGCTGGATAATCCCCTCCTCGATGGTAATGCGCAACGGACCCTGCTGCGCCTGCGCCGCAGTGCTAAAACCGGCCACGGCGACCAGCACCAGAAAAATACTCAAAAACTTCATCGCAAACTCGTCCTTTCAGGGTCGAACGTGGGATCAATATCCCGCCATTGCTCGTATTTCTCAACCGCAAGAGCGGATCTTACAGCCACAGAGCGCAAAATTGCCCGTTGCGACGTGAACTGCACTCGAGCCAAGCCGCCGCACAGGTTATTCTGACGGCTCAAAAGCGCGCCCTCTCTGCCGTCCCGCGGGTGCCTCTGGAGCAAACTCATCTGATCCGCATCCGTTCCGGATTGAACGTCATCTCGATCTCCTGCCACTGACCATATTTCTCTGCGGGCAGAGGATAGCCTTGCTTTTGGCACAAAATGATCGCACGGCGCGCCGCACCAAAGGCCGCGTTTGCCGTCGAGGCATCGCCGCCCTCGCTAGCGATCATGCGCAAAGACGACTCTACCACTCTGCCATCCTGTGTCATGTTCATCGCAATGGTCACCGTCGTCTGCGCCCAGCGCGCGCCGGGGTCCACATTCCAGCAGCTTTGCACCGCAAGGCGCAGGGCATCCTTTTCGCCCGACGACATCGGCGGCCCCGTAGGCACAGTTTCGGTGGCCGAACTCAGTGCCGATTCGAGAGCGGCCTGCACGGCAGCGTTGTCCACGGAGGTCTCCTGCTGCGGTTGCGATTGCGGCGCCGTCGGCGTCTCAACCGTTTGCGTGGGCTGCGGCGCGGAAGGACGTCGCGCGGGCGGGCGCGCTGAGGCATCGGGCGCTCTTGCGGGGGGCTGTGCGGCCTCCGTGATGATCCGGTCCGTCGCTGCCGGCGGGGCTGTGGCTTCGCGCGGCGGCTCGACGGTCTCGCCCACGGCATCTGGGATCACAGCCTCCTGCGGCACGGGCTCCTGCACGGCTTCGGGTGCGGGTGCGGGTGCGGGCTCCGGGGCCACCACTTCTGCGGGCCGCTCCACCGGCACATCTGCCACCGGAGCATCCTCCACATTCAGCTCCGCAGGCGATTGCGGCCGCTCCGGCGCCGCCGCCGAGACCTCCGGGGCCAACTCCTCCAAAGGCTCCTGCGCCGGCTCTGCCACCTCAGGCGGAGGCGGCGGAGCGACAGGCTCCTCGGGTGCTACGTCGATCTCGGGCGCGTTCTCCGTCATCTCAGGCGCGGCGGGGGTGGCCGTCTCCGCCTCAACCGTGGGCTGGCGTGCGGCATCCACGAGCGCCTGGAATTCCTCGCCCGAGACCATCGCAGCCTCCTGAAATTCAACAGGATCGGGCCGCGAGGTGAAAAGCCCGCCAAACAGGATCCAGACAATAAAGACACCATGCCCTACCGCGGATACGATATTTCCTGTCTTGCGCGCGCCCGCCATCTCCTAGTTTCCAGCGCCGTCCAGCGT
>JAGXHD010000134.1 GCA_024636395.1 Sulfitobacter sp. | reverse complement strand
GTCTCAAAGAGATCCGAAAAAGTTGTTTGGTAAGACATGGGGACCTCCCTTGTTCTCGTTATTCTCAGTAGATAGAACATAAAGGGAACATTGTCAAGTGGTGCTTTGTGTTTGTCCCATATGTAGTGTTCACGTTCTACTGCACCACCAGATAGGGCTACGCGTGCCTATTTCAATATGTTTGAAGATTCCGTTCCCGGACGTGCAATTGTACCTCAGGCCATCCGCTTAGCGCGCGGCTAGTCTTCTGTCCGGCCATGCCTGAAAGGCAACATGCCGACAAACTCGGGCAGCCAGTGCTCGCGGTGTGCGGTCCAGCTCTCATAGGTTGGCGTTAACTGGTCGGGGCTGTCGAATGAACCCAAGTGCAGTTCGATCTCTCCATCACGGCGCGCGAATATGGATGAGCCACACTTCGGGCAGAAATGGCGTCCTCGCTAGTCGCGTGTGTGGCCTTCAACGTTAACACTATCGTTGGTGAAAACGGCAGCAGCGTAAAACAGGGCGCCGTGATGTTTGCGACAATCCATGCAATGGCAGATGCCTACTCTTTTCGGCAGACCCGATCTCGTAAAACGGACGTTTCCGCAACTGCAACCGCCTGTGAACTGGTCATCCTACGTCTCCGGGGAAAGATATAACGTGCTATCCTTGCCGTCTGTTCAGTCTTTTCGATGGGAAGCGATCATTCCGCGATGCTTCTTTAAGCTGAAACAACCCGTCCCCACAGATCATACTCGCCCGCTTCTTCCACCTCGACTGTCACGATATCGCCCACGCTCAGCGCCTCGAAGCCTTCGTCGATGAACAGGTTCCCATCGATCTCGGGTGCGTCCGCTTTGGTGCGGCACGTCGCGGCGTCGCCGTCGATCTCGTCGATGATCACGTCCATCCGTTTGCCGACTTTGGCCTGAAGCTTAGCTTCCGAGATGCTCTGTGCTTTCTCCATGAAACGGTTCCAGCGGTCCTGCTTCACCTCCGCATCGACGTGGTCGGGCAGGGCGTTCGAGCGCGCACCGGCGACGTTCTCATATTGGAAACAACCCACGCGATCCAGTTGCGCCTCGTCCATCCAATCGAGCAGGGTCTGGAACTCCGCTTCCGTCTCGCCGGGATAGCCGACGATGAAGGTCGAGCGCAGCGTGATATCGGGACAAACGTCGCGCCATGCGGCAATCTCGTCGAGGGTTTTCGATCCGGCTGCGGGCCGTGCCATGCGTTTGAGCACGTCGGGATGTGCGTGTTGGAACGGGATATCCAGATAGGGCAGCACAAGCCCCTCCGCCATCAGCGGGATCAACTGGCGGACGTGGGGGTAGGGATAGACATAGTGCAACCGCACCCACGCGCCCAAGGACCCCAGATCGCGCGCCAGATCAGTGATATGGGCGCGGTGCCCGCGATCTTCCGCGTGTTTGATATCGACACCGTAGGCGGAGGTGTCCTGCGAGATGACCAGCAGCTCCTTCACCCCGTTTGCGACCAGTTTTTCGGCCTCGCGGAGCACGGCGTGGGCGGGGCGGCTTTGGAGCTTCCCGCGCATATCGGGAATGATGCAGAACTTGCACTTGTGATTGCAGCCCTCCGAGATTTTCAGATAGCTGAAATGCCGTGGCGTGAGCGACACGCCGGAGGCGGGCAGCAGATCAATGAACGGATCGGGGGACGGCGGCACGGCTAGGTGCACGGCGTCGAGCACCTGCTCGTACTGATGCGGGCCGGTCACGGCGAGGATACGGGGATGGTGCTCGCGGATATAGTCGGGCTCTGCGCCGAGGCAGCCGGTCACGATCACACGGCCGTTTTCCGTCAGCGCCTCGCCGATGGCATCAAGGCTTTCTGCCTTGGCGGAATCGAGAAAGCCGCACGTGTTGACGATCACGGCGTCCGCGCCCGCATAATCGGGCGAGATGGCATAGCCTTCGGCGCGAAGGCGCGTCAGGATCCGTTCGGAATCAACCAACGCCTTGGGACAGCCGAGCGAGACCATGCCGATGGTCGGCTGGCCCGTGCGCTTGGGCTCGGAAAAAGTCGCGCGCGGCGCAAGATCGGGGCGGAGGTTTGGTGGGTTTGTGCTCATGCAGAGGCTATACGCCAGCGGTGCGGTCTCGGCAATCGGTCAGGCGTGGATCAGCGGCAACCCCGCCGCGATCCATCCGGGCCCCGCGCCCGAACCAAACATGCCCTCCGGCACATCGATGATATTGGTAAATCCCGCCCCCTCCAGCCGGGACGCAAGGTGCCGCGAGCGCACACCGCGCGCGCAAATAAGCGCGACGGGGGCCTGCACACCGGCGACGAGCGCCAGCAGCTTCTCCTCGAACGCTGGATCGCGCATGTCCAGCGGTACTGCGCCTTCGCCGATGCCTGTCGTGCGCCATTCATCGGGGCGGCGGATGTCGATCAGGGTAAGGGTGCCTGCGGACGCGGCCGCATGGGCGTCTTGAACGCTGAGCGCTGATCCCTCGATGCTGCCGCCAATATTGAACCAATGCGCAGCACCGAGGCCGCTAAGCGCGAGCCCACCCAGCAGAATACCCCGCCGAACATAGAGTTGGCGGGGGGAGAGAGCGTCAGAAGGGGGAGACGCCGGAGCCATAGATCAGCTTTTGGGCGCCATGGAGGACCACTGGGGAATGGTCGCCTCGGAAGCGGGCTTTGGATCGAGGCTTGGCCAGTTATCGCGCGACAGGGTCAGATTGCCCGGAATGTCCTCTTCCCAGAATCCCACGACGTTGGGGGTTATATTGAGATAAAGCTTGTCATCGATGATCCGCCACAGGGTCGGGTTGCCCGGTACTTTGCCGCCCTTCGCCACGCCGTAGGCGCAATGGCCATCGTATTGCGGCACGTATTTTGCGGGATCGGCGGTGAAGGCGTCGCGGTTTGCCTCGGACGCAAACGCGAATGTGGCGCCGTTATACTCTGCGGTAATCGCCTTGTTGCCTTCCACCGGGGCAGTCTGGGGTTGGCCGACCGCGCTTTGCGGCAGGGAGAAATAGGATACCACATCGTACCCGGAGACGGCAAAGCCGGTTTCGTCCACGAACTGCTCGCCGGCGGCGGCGGAAGTGGCAAGCGTCAGGGCAGAGATTGCGGCGGCGAAGGGGAGGGTAAGGCGGTTCATGTGGATCTCCTGATGGGGTTTTTGTTGTCTGACATCAGGCTAGGCGCGTCCGGCCTTCATTGCATCTCGCATCTGCGTGAACTCGCGGGGCTGTGACGTGAATTGAGCCAAAACGCGCCATTATTTCAGAATTGGCGGTGCATCGCCGTCTCCGCCGGGCAGGCGTGGCGTTTTCTGTAACGTCTCCATCTGCGGCAGATCGAAACGCAGGCCCACTTTCATTAACTTGGCAACGGTCGCATCAGTGTGGTTGAAAAAGCCTACGTCCATCGCCCCCGCTTCGATCCCCGAGAACGTCAGCGCTTCGGAAGCCGCGCGCACCAGTGCGTCCTGCGCGCGGGGGATCGCGTCGATGAAGGCCAGCAGATGCCCGCGTCCGCCCCCTTCATAGGCCACGCCCACCAGCCAGGCGTTTGCGGCCATGCCCGTGGCAGTCGCGAGTTTTTCATCTATCGCGGTGATCAGTTGCTCCGGCAGGCCCTTGGGCGGCAGCACGCTCTCGATCTTGGCTTCCACTTCGGCTGCGGTATGGGTCAACGTTTCACGCAGCCAGTCCACGGCTGTCTCCGGCAGCAGGATCGCAGAGGGGGCGACATCGACGTTGAGCGCGATGCCCAGTGGCTGCCCCTCCAGCATCGCGGCCACATTGCGGCCCGAGAGCGCCACATACGACGCCGCATCGCCAGCATATTGTGCGAGGCGCTGGGCGCGATCGAATGCAAGCAGATATTGCGCGCCCTCGCTGTCCATCACCCGGGGGTTGATCTGGTCGCCTTCAGGCTCGTCCTCCAGCAAAAGATATAGCTCTGCATCCGCCATCCGCTCGTAGAACCGCAGACGGGCTGTATCATCGTCGGGAGCGGCCATCATGGCGGCATGGGCTGCATCAAGCGGGGTATCGGTCATGTCATCACCTCGGCAACGGCGGTTTGCAGGCGGGGGAGTACGTCGGCCTCGAACCACGGATTTTTCCTGAGCCAACCCGTATTGCGCCATGAGGGGTGTGGCAAGGCGAAGGTGCCGGGCGGATGGCTCTCCCAATCTCGCACCGCCTGCGTCACGGTGGTGAAACCGGGCAGATGCCAGCGCATTGCGTGGCCGCCGATCAAAACGGTCAGCCGGACATCTTGTACCATCGCCAGCGCGTCCGCCCGCCACGTCTTGGCACATATCGGCGGGGGCGGCAGATCGCTGCCTTTGGCGTCATAGCCGGGAAAGCAGAAGGCCATCGGAATGATCGCGACGCGGGAGCGGTCGTAGAACGCTTCTTCCTCAAGCCCCAGCCAGCTGCGCAGGCGCACGCCGGAGGCATCCCAGAAAGGGGTATTGGCGCGGTGGACCTTCATGCCGGGCGCCTGCGACGCGATCAGCAAACGCGCACCGGGTTGAAACCAGACCACCGGATTGGGCCGATGGCCTGTGGCCGTGGTATGGAAGCGCTGTGCGCACAGTGTGCAGGCGTGAAGTGTGGGGCGAATATCTTTCATGGGGCTGAGGTAAGCGGCGCGGCGTGTTTGCCAAGCCTGCCATGCCGGATAGGGGCCGTTTTCCGATGCTCGGCGGGCCAGTGCAGCCCGGGCTGCCGGCGCAGCCTGTGCAGCGTGATGCACGCTCTGGTTGGCCAGATTTTGCTGTCAGGTCTTGTTGTACATTTGTTTCCTAATCGGACATAATATGGTCAAATTCCGTTGATAGGCGGACGTATACCCTCCGAAAGAGAGGCTTAACTTCACCCCGCAAACTGAGCCGGAGCAGGCGCGTAATGCTGGAATTTCGTAACGTTTCCAAGTCTTTCTGGACAGGAACACAGCACAAGGTCATTCTTGACCGGGTGTCGTTCCGTGTCGAGCTTGGCAAATCCATGGGGATCCTCGCGCCCAACGGAACCGGCAAGAGTACTCTGATCAACATGATGGCGGGACTTGAGAAGCCGGACGAAGGCGAAATCGAGCGCGGCTGCAAGATCTCGTTTCCGCTCGGCTTTATGGGCGGTGTCGTGGGTAAGGTCTCTGCAATGGAGAATTCACGCTATATCGCGCGGCTCTACGGGCTTGATCCGGACTACGTCGAGAGTTTCTGCCGCTGGCTCTGTGGGCTCGGCGAGTATTTCGACCAGCCCTTGGGAACATATTCTTCCGGCATGCGCTCGCGGTTTTCCTTCGCGCTCATGTTGGCGCTGGATTTTGACATGTACCTCATCGACGAAGGCATGCCGTCGACGACGGATGTCGAATTCAATAGAAAAGCAGGCGAAATCCTGCAAGAACGCCTGCGCACGACGACGATTGTAATCGTTTCGCACCAGGCGCAAACGCTAGAAAAATTCGCGCGTACTGCCGCGGTCCTGATGGACGGGCAGCTGAACGTTTTTGACAGCTTGGAAGAAGCGAAGCAGTTGTATGATTATCAAACCAAAAGCTAGAAAATTTCGGATCAAGCGCAGCCCGAGCGCAAGCACCGAGGGCGAGACGCCGCAGCCGGCAGCGCCCGAGCGGACAAGTGCTGCGGAGGCTGTGCCGCGCCGCCCGATCGCCGTGCCGCCTACTCGGGAAGCGGCAACAGCCGATGAGTACTCTAACGTCCGGTCTGGCGATGTGGCCTCTGCAGCGCAGGTGAGCGGCGAGGTGGATATGGATGCGATCCGACGCGAGGGGCTGACCGGCCGCCAGCTGCGCATGGCGCGGCGGGTTGCACAAAAGCACGGGCTGCCCGCGACGTCCGATTTTGATGCCGTTCGGCTGCTGCGGGAAAAGGGCATCGACCCGTTCCAGCGCTCCAACATGCTGGAGCTTGTAGTGCCACAAGCGGGCGGCGTGCAGCATGAGGGCGGCCCCGGCAGCGCATTTGACGATCTGCCTGCGGTCCCAGGTGGCGCAGGGGCGGGGCGCGTGCAGTTGCCCCAGACCGTGCCGACGGGGCGCAACACACTGCCCTCGACGGGTGAGATGCCCAGCCCGATGGAACGGCGCATGCGCGAGATTTCGGAGATCCAGCGCGATATTACACGTCGTCGGCGCAAGAAGATGGGCCTGCTGCTGGTCCGCCTCGCATTCTTCGTGCTGATCCCGACATTCTGCGCAGGTTACTATTTTTACAAAATCGCAACGCCCATGTACGCGACGGATAGCCAGTTTCTCATCATCCAAAACGAGGGTGGCGGGGGTCCGAGCCCCTTTGGCGGCCTGTTGCCCACGCAATTCGCCAACTCCGCCGACAGCATCGCCACGCAGGCCTATTTGCAGTCCAAGGATGCGATGCTGCGGCTCGACAGCGACGCGGGCTTCAAGGATCATTTCACGTCAGGCGACATCGATGTGATCCAACGGTTGAACGAGGATCCGACCAATGAAGAGGCCTACAAGCTCTACAAGAAAAACATTAAGATCGGCTACGATCCCACCGAAGGTGTGATCCGGATGGAAGTGATCGCGGCCGATCCGCAGGTCGCGACCGAGTTCTCGGAGCGGCTGCTGAAATACGCAGAGGAGCGGGTCAACAGCCTGAGCCAGGACAAGCGGGACAGCGGGATGCGCGATGCCGAGCTGGGGTTCGAGAAGGCTCAGGAGGAGCGCCGCGCGGCCCAGCAAAGGCTGATCGAGCTTCAAGTGACCAACGGTGTGGACCCGGAAGCCGTCATCGGCGCGATCCGTGCACAGATCACGAACTACGAAAGCCTGATGATCGAGAAAGAGCTCGAGCTTGCAGCACTGCTCGACAACGCGCGCCCCAACAGCGCCAAAGTGGAGGGGGTGCAAGGCGATGTGCGCCGCCTGCAAGCGACACTTGCCCAGCTCAACGACCGTATGACCAACGCGACGGAGGGCTCCAATTCGCTGGCCAGGCAGGCGGTGACGTTGCAATTGGCGCAAGCGGATCTGATGAACGCGGATACCAATGCACAACTTGCCCAGACCGGACTGGAGCAGGCCCGTACCGAGGCCAGCCGTCAGGTGCGGTATCTGACCATCGCTGTGCGCCCGGTGGCGAGTGAAGAACCCAGCTATCCGCGCAAGTTCGAAAATACCATTCTTGCGTTTCTGATCTTCGGCGGGATTTACCTGATGCTTTCTCTGACTGCCTCGATTCTGCGAGAGCAGGTCACGTCCTGACCGGTCGGGTGCCTTGCAAACACTTTAAACGCCCGCCGGATCTCTCCGTGACGCATTCCGACTTTTGGGACATAGAGAGGCCCCCGCGATTTATTTCGCGGGGGCCTCTTGATTCAGAATGCCATTCCCGTGCCTCGAACCAGTCTTCATACACGCCATAGATACTCAATAGCGCGTCCAGGACGGCGGGATTAAACACTGCGCCATTTGTATAGCTGGGGCCATTGCGGCTGCCGCGACCATCTGCACGCGCGGTTGGACTGATCCGGCTACGCACTGAGTTCATAAACGCGGACACTGCGGGGGATCGTAGTATTCAGCACACGACGGGCGAGAGCCTCCCTTAACTCATCGTCATGAGTATTCTGGTCGAAGCCAACGGCCTGCAAACGCTTCCGATATTTTAACCGGAGCACTGGGAAGGCCACCGTCTTTTCGGTTTCACCGTAATGCTGGACAGGCGAACTGGCCAAAAACTGTGGGAACTGGGCAGACTGAAAGTTGGCGATCGGAAAAGGACGCACTCCGTCCTGGATATCGGTCTCCATTGCTGGCTTCAGTCCTGCTGCGCAGACACGTCTCAACAGCTCCCATCTCGGGAGATTTTAACCTACCAACCGTGTTTCAATTTCGGCAAACTCTTCGAGTGCCTTCTCGAACTTCCGGATGCGGCTCTGGTTTGTTTGCGTAGAAGCTTCCTTATCGAATGACATCACAAACCATTCGAACAAGTCCTCCTGAATCAAGTCGCGGAAAATGTGAGGTACTACCTGCACCGGCCTTCTGCTTGCCGACCAAGGTAATCTTATCAGCCGACAATATTTTACGCAGGCACGCAAGATTAGCAGCCTTCGTATAGGTCGGCTTGACGACTGCCCCTTTGAAGCTGCCGCAGTGATCGCGGTCGGTATCGACAAGGCCGAAGTATCCGTTTCGGACCTGATTGAGAATTTGGCGGCGCGCACCTGAGTCCCAAAGCCCCTGTTGAACATCATCGGGCAGGTCAATGCCGCAAGAAATGTCCTCTTCATAGGTGTTCTTTAACTTTTCCTCAAAGACGCGCCAGCTGTTCTCGGCACTGGCGAAGAACACGGCCTCATCGAACCCACCGCTTGGCCCTTGGAAGTGAAGCAATGGCACGCTTACGATTTGGCCGGCCTTCCGGGTATATTTCTTACGAAGATTGGTCGGCTGGCCATCCGTATCAAGGTATTGGGCCTCAAAGAAAGCAGCAGGATCGACCGAGGGTCAAAGTTTGCATCGATCAGGAAGACATATCCGCTATGGATATCTGCGCTGACTGAGCACTGAAGCAGCGTCAGGCGGCGATCAAACCTGCTTTCCCCGGCTGCTGAAATAACTAAATCATCATGCGCGATGCGCATATGGCTGCACCGGTCCGACGCATCTTCCTTGGCCTTCCATTCTTGCAGTTTTGCGGGCTCGAACGCGAGTAGGATTATTTAAGAAAAAAATGCGACTGTAAATGCGGATCACACCGCATTTCTTGCGGGTGTCGAGGCCCGACAGAAGACATTGTAGGTCGTTGATATTCGCGCTATCTGCCAGCGCCCTGAGCAAGCGCACATTATCGCTTTTTTCTTCTGTGCCTGATGGTCCAGAGAAACGGAGACACGCGCACCGGGCTTTCCTTAAGAGGGCTTATGGATGATCCGGGATCGAGCAAGCTTTGGTCGTTTCCCTCTGCGCACAGGCGCGAGTTTCGCGTGCGTTCCATTGAAGATAAACTCGTCGGGCGCATCCAGATACCGAACGCCAAAACACCTACTGACCGACCCCTCAAGTAGGCCATTTTGCGTCATCAGACTGTCGACTTCATTGAGGAGATGTTCATTCGAAAGAACATTGAACCATATCTCGCAGGTCCGGTTTCCCTTCGGTGGTGGCAAATAAGATTTCTCCCGTAATCCCAAACACGTGGATCGCCCGCATACTCGAATACCTGGGATATCCCCATCGCCTTATCATCGCCGTTGAGTGTGGAGATGCGCCTGCCAGTCGCAAGAGCTGGCACCTTCATTGATGCGAGAAGCTTGCGTTGAGCAGCATTGTGGCCTGTGAAGGTGGGTAGCGAAAAATTTGGAACAACACCGTATTTTACGCAATCGACATCATCGCAGGTGTTGAGGTTGATTTCTTCGGATGTCGCGGGCTAGTCGTGACGTAGATTTAGTTGTTGCACGTTCTCGACCATCAGATTTCCTATCTGTCGTTTCGTCAAGATGGCATCTAAAGCCGAAAGGTTTCCGTTTCTGATGAAACGGAAACCTTTCGGACATTTTTTTCAATGTGTGTTTGCGCGACACTTCTCCCGCAACTCTCATTGCCTCCGATATCTAAGTAATCCGT